>JADJPK010000009.1:300000-434333 GCA_016713305.1 Betaproteobacteria bacterium | reverse complement strand
GACCGGTGGCGGCACGTGCACCCGTCGATACCGAAGGAGGAGACCGCAGTGCAGACGTCACCGCTGAGACGGGAAGCCCCCGGTACGCACCCGGAGCTTCTTTCTCCGGATTACCGCAGCACGCCTGCCCGTTCGCCCCGCCGGGCACCGGTCCGGCTGGAACAGGGCGCTGCGGAATTGTCCGTGCTTGAACCACCGGCGGAACTGATCGCCCCGACGGACGCCGATCTCACCCGTCAGTCCACGGGATCGCCGCTGGGCGAGCGGATCGTCGTGACGGGCCGGGTGCTGGACGAGGACGGACGGCCCGTGCGCAACTCGCTCGTGGAAATCTGGCAGTGCAACGCGGCGGGCCGGTACTCGCACCGAAACGATCAGCACGACGCGCCGCTCGACCCGCACTTCGTCGGCAGAGGGAAGACGCTCACGGACGACACCGGGGCGTACCGCTTCGTCACCATCAAGCCCGGCGCCTACCCGTGGCGCAATCATCCCAACGCGTGGCGGCCCGCGCACATCCACTTCTCGCTGTTCGGCAACGCGTACGCCCAGCGCCTCATCACGCAGATGTACTTCCCCGGCGATCCGCTGCTGGCATTCGATCCGATCTACAACAGCGTGCCCGAAGGCGCGCGCACTCGTCTGGTCTCCCGCTTCGAACTGGCGTCGACGGTGCCCGACGTCGCGCTGGGGTATTGCTTCGACATCGTCCTGCGGGGGCGTGACGCGACCCCGCTGGGACTGTAGGAGGTCGCCATGGCGGAACTCACCCCTTCCCAGACGATCGGCCCGTTCTTCTACGACGGCCTGTCGTGGGCCATGGACGGGGATTCCCGCAGGGATTTCGGTGTGCCGGTGGTGCGCATCACGGGCCGGGTCCTGGATGCGGAAGGAGCTCCGGTGCCCGATGCCCTCGTGGAGGTGTGGCAGCCGGATCTGGCGGCTGCCGCCTGGCCCGGGGCACGCCTGCCCGGATTCCAGCGCGCGGATACCCGCCGTGCCGGACGGTTCGAGTTCTGGGTGATGCGTCCCGGCAAGACCGCCACGTTCGCCTCGGTGACGGTGTTTGCGCGCGGATTGCTCCGCGGCTTGCATACCCGGGTGTACGTGCCGGTCTCCGGTCCCGATACCGCCGACGTGCCTCGCGAGGTGCCGACGGAACGTGCACGAACGCTGGTTGCGCGCGCTGCCGGCCCGTCCGCGGACACGTACGAGTGGGACATCGTCCTCCAGGGAACCCACGAAACCGTCTTCTTCGAGTTCTGAATCCATGTTCGGACGAACGCTGGTATCGCTGGACATCGCCGACTTGTTCGGCGACCGTGCTGCGATCGGCGCGATGCTGGCTTTCGAGCGGGAGCTCGCGCGGGCACAGGTGGCGGCCGGTCTGGTTCCCCCTTCGAGCGCCGAAACGATCGCACGCATCGCGGCGCTCGAACGGCCCGATCCGGACGCGATGGTCCGGGACGCCGCCCACGCCGGCTCGCTCGCCATTCCGTTCGTGAAGTGGCTGCGTGGCCGCGTCGAGGCACATGACGGGGATGCCGCCCGCCACCTCCATCTCGGGGCGACGAGCCAGGACCTGCTCGACACGGCGCTGGTCCTCTGCACGCGCGACGCGGTGGATCGAATCCGTGGACATGCGACAGCGGCGATCGATGCGGCGGTCTCGCTGGCCCGCGCTCATGCAGTCGACGGGATGACAGCCCGGACGCTGCTCCAGCCGGCCGGCGTGATGACGGCTGGCCTGAAAGGCGGCCCGCTGGGCCGCGTCGCTGCAGCGTTCGCTCGAACGCCTGGACCGTTCCTCGCGGGAAGGTCTTGCCGTCTCCCTGGGCGGCGCCGTTGGCGATCTGGCGGCGCTGGGAAATGCCGGCCCCGGAGGTGCGGCGGGACCTTGCCCGGCGGCTGGGGCTGGCCGATCCGGGCCACGCATGGCACACCAGCAGGGAACGCTGGTGCGGTCTCGCGGCCGATGCCGGAATCCTTGCCGGATCGGCGGGCAAGATCGCCCGGGACATCTCGCTCCTCTGTCAGGCAGAAATCGGTGAGGCGATCGAGCCCGCCGCCGAGGGCAGGGGCGGATCGACGGCTATGCCCCAGAAGCGCAATCCCGTCCTGTCCATGCGCATTCTCGCCGCCGTGCAGGGGGTGCCCGGGCGCGTGGCGGATCTTCTGGGATCGATGATCCAGGAACACGAACGCTCGCTCGGTGCCTGGCAGAACGACATGGCGCAGGTGCCGGAACTGTATGGACGTGTCTGCACGGCGCTGGAGGCGACGGCCACGCTGCTGGAAGGCCTTCGCTTCGATGCGGCCAGGTGCCGGTCCAATCTCGATGCGCTGCAGGGCACGGTCATGGCCGACCGGGTGACGGCATTGCTGGCCGGACACCTGGGACATTCCGAGGCGGCCGCCCTGGCAGGCCGTCTGAGCACGGAAGCGCTCTCCCGCAAGGTCCCCCTGGGATCGCTCCTCTCGGCTGTGATCCGGGACGATCCTCGGCTGGCAGAGGTGGGCGGGCAGGACATCGAGACATGCCTGGATCCTGCCGGCGCCATCCGGCATGCCGCCGCGGAGACGCAAGCGGTACTTGCGGGCGCGGGTCTGGCCTGACGACGGCGCCGACGGCTCAAGCGGATTGCGTCGCGGCCGGAAGCGAGCGATGGACACCGACCGGGTGCTGGCGGGGGAGAGGGGCAAAACGTAGAATCGGGTCTTTGCATCAACCGGTACGCGCCGTCTTCGATCCGTGCCGTTCCGCACGCGGCAGCCCTCGCCGCCGCAGCCTCCGGGATCCTCCATGACCGACATCACCCCAGAACTGCTCGCCGAGCGGGTGGCGCAGCGCCGCACCTTCGCCATCATTTCCCACCCGGACGCAGGCAAGACCACGCTCACGGAGAAGCTGCTGCTGTTTGCAGGCGCCATCCAGATCGCCGGCAGCGTGAAGGCACGCAAGGCAAGCCGCCACGCGACGTCCGACTGGATGGAGATCGAGAAGCAGCGCGGAATCTCGGTGGCGAGCTCCGTCATGCAGATGGACTACCGCGACCACGTGGTGAATCTGCTGGATACCCCGGGGCACCAGGACTTCTCCGAAGACACCTACCGCGTGCTCACGGCCGTGGACGCCGCGCTCATGGTGATCGACGCGGCCAATGGCGTGGAAGCCCAGACGCTGCGGCTCCTGGAGGTGTGCCGTTCCCGCGGCACCCCCATCATCACCTTCATCAACAAGATGGACCGGGAGGTCCGGCCGCCCCTCGATCTCATCGACGAGATCGAACGCACCCTGGGCATGTCGGCCGTTCCGTTCTCGTGGCCCATCGGCATGGGCAAGCGCTTCCACGGTGTCTACGACCTGCAGGAGGACCGCATCCGCGTCTTCAAGGCCGGGGAAGACCGTGTTGGGGACGACATCGAGGTCATCCATGGCCTGGACAATCCGAGCCTGAGCGAGCGCTTCTCTCCGGAAATCGATCAGGCGCGCGACGACGTCGAACTGGTACGGGAAGCCACTCCCGCGTTCTCGCTCGACGAATTCCTCGCGGGCAAGCAGACGCCCGTGTTCTTCGGTTCGGCCATCAACAACTTCGGCGTGAGGGAGGTGCTCGACGCCATCGTGGACATCGCGCCCCCACCCCAGGCCCGGGTGGCGGTACAGGGCCCGGTCCAGCCGGACAACCCCAAGTTCACCGGCGTCGTGTTCAAGATCCAGGCGAACATGGATCCCGCCCACCGCGACCGCGTCGTGTTCGTCCGCGTCTGTTCCGGCCGCTTCGAGCGCGGCATGCGCCTGCGGTTGCAGCGCACCGGCAAGGAGTTCCGGCCGAGCACCGTCGTCTCCTTCCTGTCCCAGCGCCGTGAACTGCTGGACGAAGCCTACGCAGGCGACATCATCGGCATTCCGACCCACGGGGGGCTGCAACTGGGGGACACGCTGAGCGAAACGGCCGAGCCGCTGCAGTTCACGGGGCTGCCGTTCTTTGCGCCGGAGATCTTCCGCGGCATCGAGGTCGTGGATCCGCTGAAGACCAAGCAGCTTCGCACGGGCCTCATCCAGCTGGGCGAGGAGGGCGCCATCCAGGTGTTCCGGCCGATGCGCAGCACGATCCTGTTGCTGGGAGCGGTGGGCGTGCTGCAGTTCGACGTCGCCGCGCACCGTCTCAAGCACGAGTACGGCGTGGAGGCGCGTATCCTGCCCTCCAACTACACATGCGCCCGCTGGGTCTCGGCCGACGACCCTGCCGAGCTGGACCGCTTCGTCGAAGCCAACGCCGGCCGCGTCGCGCAGGATGCCGCGGATGCCTACGCGGTGCTCACCGCCAATCAGTACGAGATGCGCGTCGTGCAGGACATGTGGCCGAAGATCCGGTTCCACGCGAAGCGCGAGCACGCCGGCCTGCAGCTGGAAGCCGCGGCGTGAAGCCCGGGGAGGTCGCCGGCCGGTAGGCCGGCTTCGCCCTTTCTCCCGCGGGCTTGAACGTCCGCGAATCCGAACCCTTCATTCCTTCGACCTTCATGTTCTTCCGCAATCTGCAGCTTTTCCGTCTCACGGCCGGCCAGGACGCCACGGCCGAGGCCTTTCAGGAACAGATGTCTCCGTACGTGTTCCAGGCGTGCTCGGCGCTCATGCCCGAATCCCGCGGCTGGATACCGCCGCGCGGAGATGATCGCCTGCTGTACACGCTGAACCAGCATTGGCTCGCCGCCCTGGGCACGGAGCAGAAGCTGCTGCCGGCGTCGGTGGTCCGGCAGGAAGTGCAGCAGCGTGCGGCGGATCTCGAGGCTCGCTCGGGCTTCAAGCCGAGCCGCAAGCGCATCCGCGATCTCAAGGATCAGGTCACGGACGAGCTTCTGCCCCGCGCATTCAGCCGTTATCGCACGACGTTCTGCTGGATCGATCCCGTGGGCGGCTGGCTGGTGATCGATGCGCCCACGTCCAAGCGCGCGGACGAGGTGACCGAATGGCTGCACAAGAGCTCGGAGGCGCTGGCGTTCGAACCAGTGAAGGCGGCGCGTTCGCCGGCATCCGCCATGACCGAGTGGCTGGTGGAGCGCGAGGGGCCGGCGGGTTTCTCCATCGACCGCGAGTGCGTTCTGCAGTCTCCGCTGGAGGAAAAGTCCACGGTCCGATATTCGCATCACTCGCTGGTGGACACCGACGAGATCCGCAATCACATCACCCGCGACGGCAAGGTGCCGATCCAGCTGGCACTCACCTGGGAAGACCGCGTCTCCTTCGTCCTCACGGACAAGCTCGAGGTGCGCCGTGTGCAGTTTCTCGACATCACACGTGGCGACACCGAGAGCGATGCCGACTCCGCCGAGGAGCAGTTCCAGTCCGACTTCACGCTGATGACGGCGATGCTGGGCCGTTTCCTCAGCGACCTTCTCGAAACCCTGGGCGGTGTGGACGGAGAACCCAGGAAGCCAGAGGAAGCGGCGGCCGCGCAGTAGGTCGCTTCCGTCCGGCATCGAAGGCACGCAGGATACGGTCTCGCGGGAGGAGTCAGGCCAGGAAGTTGGGCGGCCGGCCGACTGCCGGGAAGACCGTCACGCGCAGCCGGAGGCTGTCCGGTTGCACCGGTCCCGTGAGCGATGCGCCCGCGTCACCGTCTCGACGCTCCACCGGTGGGCGGAAGGGGAAGGACGGATGATCTACATGCCGCCGGCGATCGGGATCAGCGCTCCGGTGATGGCGCGTGCGCGGTCTGAGACGAGAAACACGATCAGCTCCGCGATCTGCTCCGCCTTCACCCATCGGGAGAAATCGGCATCCGGCATGTCGCTGCGGTTCGCCGCCGTGTCGATGATGGACGGCAGCACGGCGTTCACCGTGATGCCGCGGCCCTTGAACTCTTCCGCCATCGCTTCCGTCAGCTTCGCCACGCCTGCCTTGGACGCCGCATAGGCGCCCATCCCCGTCGCCGCCTTGGTCGAGGCCAGGGCGCCGATGTTCACGATGCTTCCACCGGAGGCGGCGAGCAGATGGGGCAGGACGGCCTGCGAGGCGTTCACCGCGGTCTGCACGTTGGTCCGGTACAGCAGATCCCACGTGTCGACGCTGCCGTCCGCCACCGTCTCCCAGCGAAAGCCGCCTGCCACGTTGACGAGGGCGTCGATGCGGCCGAACCGTGCCGCAACACGAGCCACGGCGTCGTCCGCCGCGGAGGTGGAAGCGAGATCCACATCCCCAGCGCGAACGCGCCGTCGACGTCTTTCGGGGCGCGGGAGGCATGGGCCCTGTCGATGAGCGCGACTTGCGCGCCCGCGGCGACCAGCGTCCGGCCGACACTGGTTCCGAGGCTGCCGAAGCCGCCCGTCACCATGATCGCCTTGTCCTTCAGATCCAGAGCAATCATCCAGTTTCCTTCAACGATGTCGAATGCGTTACCGGCCAAGCGACGAGAGGGCTTGCCCGGATGGCACGTCGATTCCCATGGAAGCCATCCGCCTCTTCATCGCCGCTCCGGCGTGTGTCGACCCAATGGTGCAGAAAGCAGGTCCGCGGCGCCACGGAAATCTTCGGGCGCCATGCTGGCCAGCACCCCGAAGACCCGTTCCGCTTCCGCCGGGGGATCCGAGGAAGCGAGCACGCAGCGGCTGGCTGATGTCGGGCATCAATACTGATGACGAAGGCGTGTCCCGACCATGAGAACGACAGTCACCCGACGATGAGCTCTATGAGCGGCCTCGCCCCCCCGACCCGCGGGAACCCGCGACGACACTCGCCGGGCGGTGAAGTGCCCGTTCGCGAGTCTGCCCGGCGTCTCGCCGCATTGGGTGGGAAGGCGCCGGACATGAAGGCCATATCGCGACGGCGGCCGGCCGAGGAGTGCAGCCCTTGAGCCGCGTGCTCGTGGACACGTCCATCTGGATCGCGCATTTCCGGTCGGCCGATACCGCATTGACGGAACTTCGCGGGGCCGACGACGTGCTATGCCACCCGCTGATCATCCTGGAGATCGCATGCGGGACACCGCCATCCCGCGCGACCGCACGCTACGCGACCTTCGCACTCTGCGGCAGTCGGTATCCGCGAGCCTGGAAGAGACGCTGATGTTGATCGAGCGGGGGAGCTTGATGGACAGCGGGTGCGGGGCGGTCGACATTGCTCTGCTTGCCTTGACGCTTCGCACGCCCGAGGCAAGTCTCTGGACCACAGATCGTAGTCTTGCCGCTCTGGCCGCCAGGCTTGGCATCGACTGCCGGCCGGCCCGCCACTGAGCGTTCGTTTTCCCCAGCCGTCGCGCAGCGGGGAACGCCGCAGGCCCGGACCTCGGCAGGCCCGGAGCTGCACCGGGCCTTCTCTCGCTATCCCTTCAGCGGCTTGTACCGGAACCGCTTGGGCTTGGCGCCTTCCTCGCCCAGGCGCTTGCGCTTGTCGGCCTCGTATTCCTGGTAGTTGCCGTTGAAGAACACCCACTGCGAATCGCCCTCGGCCGCGAGGATGTGAGTGGCGATGCGGTCGAGGAACCAGCGGTCATGGGAGATGACCAGCACGCTGCCGGCGAATTCGAGCAGCGCTTCTTCCAGGGCCCGCAGCGTTTCCACGTCGAGGTCGTTGGATGGCTCGTCGAGCAGCAGCACGTTGCCGCCGCGAAGCAGCGTCTTGGCCAGATGCAGCCGGCCGCGCTCGCCGCCCGAGAGCTGGCCCACGTTCTTCTGCTGGTCGGAGCCCTTGAAGTTGAAACGGCCGATGTAGGCGCGGGAAGGCATCTCGAACTTGCCTACCGTGATGATGTCCCGGCCGCCCGAGATCTCTTCCCAGACCGACTTGGTCCCGTCCAGCGCGTCGCGCGACTGGTCCACGAAGGCGAGCTGTGCGGTCCGACCGATCACCACCTCGCCACTGTCCGGTTGTTCCTTCCCCATGATCATGCGGAACAGCGTCGACTTGCCGGCCCCGTTGGGGCCGATGATGCCGACGATCGCACCGGGGGGAATGGAGAAGCTCAGGTTGTCGATGAGCAGGCGGTCGCCGTATCCCTTGCTGACGCCCTTGAACTCGATGACCTGATCGCCGAGGCGTTCCGCGACGGGAATGAAGATCTCCTGCGTCTCGTTGCGCTTCTGGTGTTCGAACGACGACAGCTCCTCGAATCTCGCGATCCGCGCCTTGCTCTTGGCCTGCCGGCCCTTGGGGTTCTGCCGGACCCACTCCAGTTCCTGCTTCATGGCCTTGATGCGGGCGGCTTCGCTCCGGGCTTCCTGTTCGAGCCGCGCTTCCTTCTGCTCGAGCCACGAGCTGTAGTTGCCCTTCCACGGAATGCCGTGGCCCCGGTCCAGTTCCAGAATCCACTCGCAGGCGTTGTCGAGGAAGTAGCGGTCGTGAGTGACGCCCACCACCGTTCCCGGAAAGCGCTGCAGGAATTGTTCGAGCCACTCGACGCTCTCTGCGTCGAGGTGGTTGGTCGGTTCGTCCAGCAGCAGCATGTCCGGCTTCGAGAGCAGCAACTGGCACAGCGCCACGCGGCGCTTCTCGCCGCCGGACAGATTGCCGATCTGGGCGTCCCAGGGCGGCAGCCGTAGCGAATCGGCGGCGATCTCGAGCTGGTGTTCGGTATCGCTGCCTGCCGTCGAGAGAATCGCCTCGTACTTCGCCTGCTCGGCCGCCAGCTTGTCGAAGTCGGCCTCCGGCTCGGCGTAGGCGGCGTAGATCTCGTCGAGCTTCTGCTTGGCGACCATCACCTCGCCCAGCCCCGCCTCGACTTCCTGCCGGACAGTGTGCGAAGGATCGAGCCTGGGTTCCTGCGGCAGGTAACCGATCTTGATGCCCGGCATGGGCACGGCTTCGCCTTCGATCTCGGTGTCGACGCCGGCCATGATTCGCAGGAGCGTCGACTTGCCGGCTCCGTTCAGTCCGAGCACGCCGATCTTGGCGCCGGGAAAGAATGAAAGGGAAATATCCTTGAGGATCTGTCGCTTGGGCGGAACGATCTTGCCCACGCGGTTCATCGTGTAGACGTATTGGGCCATGGCCTGTGAAACGAATGAGGAAGGAAAGCGCCGGGAGACGCGCCGTCAGACCGGAGAGATCCGGTGCCGCCGCACGCCGGAAACGCGGAAGGCCGCGAGCTTACCCCGGAAAAAGAAACGCGGCGACAATCGTCGCCGCGGAAAATGACGAACCGGAACGGGAGGGAGGAGTAAGCGCCGGTTCGTTTTCAGACACCTGCACGACGGAGCGCCGCTGCGCGGCTTCCGCCTTCGGTCCGGCAGCGCCGGACCAGGAAAACTCAAGGAGCCCAGATCTCCACTTCGTCGATCGCGGGAACCACGACCTCGCCGTTGTCCTCCGCGGAGATGGCTGCACCGGAAGCCAGGACGACGACCCAGGCGCTCAGGAGCCAAGCAGTGAGATTGCGAGCATTCATGGAAACCTCCGTTCAGTGACGGGACCCCAACGTCGATCCCATGGATGCAATGTACGTCTTTTGCGACGCAACATTTAGACTGATTCCATGAACTTCACTTGTTCCTGCGGGGAATCAATGGCGGCGAGGTTCCCATTCATCGCGGGGATATTGGTGCATTTCGGAAATTAACTTTGGTGGATTGGGAAACAATAGTGGCCGATTTGCCGTACTCAAAAGCGCGGGAAACCTGCACGAATCACTTTTCGGCAGGGAATGCGGACCTTGAAAGAGGTGGGGATGGCGCGATGCAGCAAACTCTCGTCGCCAGGGGGATGCCTGGCTCAGCGGCAGATCCGGTTCGCGACCGTCCGGCACGCGAGGGCGACTTCGCCTGCCGTGATGCCGACCTGTCCCCCGAGATGCTGCACGGTGTAATCGCCCGCCAAGCCATGCAGCCGGACGCCGCCCAGCAACGCGTCCTCGACGTCCCGGCCCTGGGCAAGGAGGGACGAGACGACGCCTGACAACACGTCCCCCATGCCCGCCACGGCCATGCCGGGATTGCCGGTGTCGTTCAGGAACCACCGCCCGTCGGGGGCGGCGCAAACGCTTCCGGCGCCCTTCAGCACCACCCAGGCCCGCAACCGGCGGGCGATCTCGCGAGCCGATGCCACGCGGTCCTTCTGCACATCGGCCGTGGAGAGTGACAGCAGGCGGGCCGCTTCGGCCGGATGAGGCGTGAGCACGGAGGGCGCCTCCCGGTTCGCGAGGGCGTGGGCCAGGTCCGCATCCGCGGCAATCAGATTGAGTGCATCCGCATCCAGCAGGAGCGGCAAGGGGGTCCGGAGCGCGCGTTCGACCACGGTGGCCGCCGCATCGGTCTGCCCGAGGCCCGGACCTACGCATAGCGCAGAGGCACCGGCGAAGAGGTCGCCTCCGGAGGCGGGCCGGAGCATGAGTTCCGGTTGTGCCGGATCGACGGAGAGCGCGTCGGGCGACAGCAGGACCACGTAGACCCGTCCCGCGCCGCAGAGCAACGCGGCGCGTCCTGCGAGCAGCGCCGCACCCATCATTCCTTCTGCCCCTGCCGCCACCACCAGGCTGCCGTACGTTCCCTTGTGCGTGTTCCTGCGACGGGGCGGAAGGGCGCTCCGGATCCAGCGATAGTCCAGCAGCCATGCGTCTGCGGGGACCAGTGCGGGCACATCCAGTTCCAGCGCATCGGTGCGCAGCAGACCCGCATGATCGGGACCGTCGAGCGTGAGCAGACCGGGCTTGAGGGCAATGAACGTCAGGGTATGGGTCGCACGGATGCAGGTCCCGAGAATCGCGCCGGAGTCGGAATGGAGCCCGCTGGGAACGTCCAGCGCGAGGACGGCCGGGATGCGTGCCTCGTTCACCGTATCCACCCACTTGGCATACGTTCCGGTGAGCGGCCGTTCGAGACCGATGCCGAACAGACCGTCGATCACCATCGAGAATCCCCCGATCGGCGGGAGATCGCGGATCTCCGTGCCGCCGACGCGGCGCCATGCAGCGAGCGCCGCCACGGCATCGCCGGACAGCTTCGACTCTTCTCCCTTGAACGCGACCGTCACGTCGATCCAGTTCTCGCGCAGGTGCCGCGCGGCGACGAAAGCATCGCCGCCGTTGTTGCCGGGTCCGGCGAGCACGAGCACGCGGTCCCCACTGCCGAGAATGTCGCGTGCCCAGGTCCCTGCCGCCGTCCCCGCGCGTTCCATGAGCGGCGGCGGCGGATCGCACGCAAAGGCGGCTGCCTCGATGCGTCGGATGGCCTCGGCACGATAGACCGGCTGGGGGCTGGAGCAGAGAAGGTCGGACATGGAGGCAGGGAGCCCGGGCAAGGCAGGTGTGAGCGGAATGCCAGGGACCATAGCACCAGTCGAAGCGGGGCGCGAATGCCGGAAAAGCGTTCGTGGCCGCTATAATTTCGCTTTAGCGATCGGCCTCCCAACTCATGCCGCAGATCCTGCAGTTGTCCGGGCGCAACGCCCTGTCCGAGTTCCGTCTCCAGAAGCTTCTCGATGCCCTCCGTCTCGCCGACCGCCGCGTAAGCGACGTGACGGCGACATTCCGCCACATCGTGCAGACGTCCAGACCGCTTGCCGCCGAGGAGCACGTCCGGCTCGAGCGGTTGCTGACCTACGGACCCGCGTCGAAACCGCGGCGGCTCGAAGGCGCGCTGTTCCTCGTGGTGCCCCGGCTGGGGACGATCTCGCCCTGGTCGTCCAAGGCCACGGACATCGCACGCAATTGCGGGCTGGAAGCGGTGCTGCGCATCGAACGCGGGATCGCCTATGTTGTTTCCGGAGCCACCGCAGAGGCTGCGGGGCGCGCCCTGATCGCACGGCGTCTCCACGACCGCATGACAGAGACGGTGCTGGATGCGTTCGAAGACGCCGACAGGCTCTTCCACCACGTGTCTGCCCAGCCGCTGTCCACCATCGACGTGACCGTCGGCGGGCGTGCCGCCCTCGAGTCCGCCAATCGCGACATGGGGCTCGCGCTCTCCGACGACGAGATCGACTATCTGCTCGACGCGTTCCTGGCAGAGAGACGCAATCCGACCGATGTCGAGCTGATGATGTTCGCCCAGGCGAACTCGGAGCACTGCCGGCACAAGATCTTCAATGCGTCGTGGACCGTCGACGGCGAGGAGCAGTCCCGTTCGCTGTTCCAGATGATCCGCAACACGCATGCAAACCAGCCCGCCCACACGATCGTGGCGTATTCGGACAACTCGGCGGTGATGGCAGGGATGGCGGCGCCCCGTTTCCGTCCGGACACCTCCGGCGTCTACCGTCGGCACGACGAAGCCACCCACATCCTGATGAAGGTCGAGACGCACAACCATCCGACCGCCATCTCGCCGTTTCCCGGCGCCGCGACGGGATCGGGCGGCGAGATCCGGGATGAAGGCGCCACCGGCCGCGGCGCGAAGCCCAAGGCCGGCCTGACCGGTTTCACCACCTCGCATCTGCGCATCCCCCAGTTGCCCCAGCCCTGGGAATCGCTGGACTACGGCAAACCCGGACGCATCGCTTCCGCCCTCGACATCATGATCGAGGGGCCGATCGGCGGCGCCTCGTTCAACAACGAATTCGGCCGGCCCAATCTTGCGGGCTATTTCCGGACCTACGAGCAGAAAGTGGGCGAGCGGGTGCGGGGCTATCACAAGCCCATCATGATCGCCGGTGGCCTGGGCAACATCCGGGCGGACCAGGTCTTCAAGTCCGGCATTCCGGAAGGCGCCGCGCTCGTGCAATTGGGCGGTCCCGGTCTGCTGATCGGGCTGGGGGGCGGGGCAGCGTCCAGCATGGCGACCGGCGCCAACACGGAGGCCCTCGATTTCGACTCGGTGCAGCGGGGCAATGCGGAAATCCAGCGCCGCTGCCAGGAGGTCATCGACCGCTGCTGGGCGCTGGGGCCCGCCAACCCGATCCTGTCCATTCACGACGTGGGAGCCGGCGGATTGTCGAATGCGTTGCCCGAACTCGTGCATGGCGCCGGGAAGGGCGCGCGCTTCGATCTTCGCAAGGTGCCCTCCGAAGAGCCGGGCATGTCGCCGATGCAGATCTGGTCCAACGAAGCGCAGGAGCGCTACGTGCTGGCCGTCGATGCCCGGCACCTCGATACGTTCCGCGCCCTCTGCGAAAGAGAGCGTTGCCCGTTCGCGGTCGTGGGCACGGCCACCGCCGATCCGCGTCTCATTGTCGAGGACCCCGGGTTCGGCAATCGTCCCGTGGACATGGACCTGGAGGTGCTCCTCGGCAAGCCGCCGCGCATGCACCGGGACGTGAAGCGGGTGAGGCCCAGGCTGCCGGCGTTCAAGCCGGCCGATGGCGATCTGCTCGAGCCGCTGTTGCGGGTGCTGCAGTTTCCTGCCGTTGCATCGAAGGCATTCCTGATCCACATCGGCGACCGTACCGTCGGCGGCATGACGGTCCGCGATCAGCTCGTCGGACGGTGGCAGGTGCCTGTGGCCGATGCGGCGATCACTTCCATGGGTTTCGACACCTATGCCGGAGAGGGAATGGCCATGGGCGAGCGCACGCCGCTGGCCGTGATCGATGCCGCGGCATCGGCACGCATGGCCGTCGGCGAAGCGCTGACGAACATCGCTTCGGCGGACATCGGCGACATCGCACGCGTGAAGCTGTCCGCCAACTGGATGGCCGCTGCGGGCCAGCCGGGTGAGGATGCTGCCCTGTTCGACGCTGTCCGCGCTGTCGGAATGGAGCTGTGCCCGGCACTCGGTGTGAGCATTCCCGTCGGCAAGGACAGCCTGTCCATGCGCACGACGTGGCGAGACGGCGATGTCGCCAAGGAGGTGACCTCGCCCGTGTCTCTCATCGTGTCGGCGTTCGCACGCGTCGCCGACGTGCGGAAGTCCGTGACGCCGGAACTTCGGCTGGATGCCGGGCCCTCGCGCCTGCTGTTCGTGGACCTGGGTGGCGGCCGCAACCGGCTGGGTGGTTCGGTCCTCGCGCAGGTTCAGGGCGCGGTCGGCAAGGAAGCCCCCGACGTCGACGACGCCTCGAGGCTCCGCGGTTTCTTCGAGGCTCAGCAGGCACTCCTCGGACGGGGGCGGCTGCTGGCGTATCACGATCGGTCCGATGGCGGGCTCGCGGCGACTCTGGCGGAGATGATGTTCGCCTCCCACGTGGGGGTGACGGTCGACATCACGCACCTCGCCCGGCGCGGGGGGGCCGCCGCCGCCCTGTTCTCCGAGGAACTGGGCGCCGTTCTGCAGGTCCGGTCCGACGATGTCGCGGAAGTGCGGCAAGAGTTCGCGGCGCGCGGGCTGAAGGATTCGCTCCACGATCTGGGTGACATCAATCGGGATGGTCACCTGCGAGTGATGCACCACGGACGCGAAGTGCTGGCGGCGTCAGGCGTCGGCCTGATGCAGGCCTGGTCGCAGACCAGTCATCACGTGCAGCGGTTGCGGGACAACCCGGAATGCGCACTGCAGGAATGGGACGCCATCGGGGACGCCGGTGATCCGGGCCTGCAGGCCAGTCCGGCTTTCGAGATGGAGGGGGTGCGGGTTCCGGCCATCATCGGACGCCGCCCCCGGATCGCGATCCTGCGCGAACAGGGCGTCAATGGCCAGATCGAGATGGCCGCGGCTTTCGACCGCGCGGGCTTCGAAGCGGTCGACGTGCACATGAGCGACATCCTCGCGGGGCGGATCGCTCTCGATGGTTTCCGCGGCTTCGCCGCCTGTGGCGGCTTTTCCTACGGGGACGTGCTGGGAGCCGGGGAGGGCTGGGCCAAGTCCATCCTCTTCCATGCCCGCGCGCGGGACCAGTTCGCCGCCTTCTTCGCCCGGCCCGACACCTTTGCCCTGGGCGTCTGCAACGGCTGCCAGATGATGAGCAACCTGCACGAGATCATCCCGGGCAGTGAGGCCTGGCCGCATTTCGTCCGCAACGCCTCGGAGCAGTTCGAGGCGCGGCTGGTCATGGTGGAAATTCCGGAAAGCCCCTCGCTCTTCTTCCAGGGAATGGCCGGGTCGCGTCTGCCGGTGGTGGTCTCCCACGGCGAAGGCCGCGCCGAGTTCGCCTCTGCCGCGGCGAAGCGGTCGGCGCGTAACCTGGTGGCGCTTCGATTCGTGGACAACCGGGGCCACGTCGCCGCACACTATCCTGCCAATCCGAACGGCTCGCCCGACGGGATCACCGGACTCACGACACCCGACGGGCGCTTCACGGTCCTGATGCCGCATCCGGAACGGGTCTTCCGCTCGGTGCAGATGTCCTGGCGGCCGCGGCATTGGGGCGAGGATTCGCCCTGGATGCGCATGTTCCGCAATGCGTTCGAGTGGACCAGGCACTGAGTTCGTCTCGAAGAGGCGGCGAGGGGCGAAACAGATTCAGGGACCGCCGGTTGCTGCAAGGCGGTCCCGCATCACGGGAGGAAGCAGGATGAACCGGAAGTGGAAGACATTCACGTTGTTGACGGCGGTGGCCGCATTGCCCGCGTGCACCGCAGGCGGTCCTCCCAAACCCTCGGCGGCCGAGATCCGCGCCCACTGCGATCAGCTCTACACGGATCAACGGCTCGATCCCATACGGGACAAGGTGGTGCTGCCCATCGCCATCGGCGATCCGCAGCCCGTCGATGTGCTGGCCAAGCGGGTCAAGGCCACGGAGCAGGAGAAGCAGGCGGTGCTGGTGCTGTCGTCGATTTTCGAGCGGTGCAACGAATTCGCTGCCAAGCGAGTGGGCGAGCCGCCTGCCTACCGTGCCACCAGCAACGTTCACATCGTCGAGGGGCTGGCCGATCTGTACGCGGGCGATATCAGCTACGGCCAGTTCGCGAAGTCGCTCCTGTATATCGGCGAGCGGGACAAGCTTGCGCGCCAGCAACTGGACGACGAACTCAAGAGCCGCGAGAAGTGGCGCATCCTGCACGACTACAACGGCAACTGAGAACCGTCCGGATGCAATGAAAAAGGGCAGCCTCGGCTGCCCTTTCTTCACTGTTGCGACCGGTCACTCGGATACGGTCGCGGCCTTGCGCAGTTCGTCGACCATCTGGTCGCGCTGCTTGCCGATCACCTGCTTTGCCACCTGATCCTTCACTTCCTCGAATGGAGGGAAGGTGATGGCGCGCACGTCGTCGATGCGGATGATGTGATAGCCGTATTGCGTCTGCACGGGCTTCGCGGTCGTCTCGCCCTTCTTGAGGCCCCGCATCGCCTCGGCAAACGGCTTGACCATGTTGTTGCCGTCGGTCCAGTCCAGTTCGCCGCCCTTGTTCTTGGAACCGGAATCCTCGGACTTCTTCTTGGCGAGATCCTCGAACTTGGCGCCCTTCTTGAGTTGCGCGAGGATGGCCTTCGCATCGGCTTCCTTCTTGACCAGGATGTGGCGGGCCTTGAACTCCTTCGCGTCAGGCGCGCTCTGCTCGGCCTTCACCTTCTCGTACTCGGCGCGAAGGTCCGCGTCGCTCGGCTCGTGCTTCTTGAGGTAGTCCTCCAGGAACGCGTTGACCAGCACCTGCTGACGGGCCAGGTCGATCTGCGTCTGGAATTCCTCGCTCTTGTCGAGCCCCTGCTTGATGGCTTCCTGGGTGATGATCTCGCGGGTGATCAGCACGTCGCGAAGCTGCTTGCGCATCTCCGGCGAATCCTTCTGCCCCTGCTGCGCCTGCATCTTGACGACGAAGTCCATGCGGGCCTGAGGAATGGCCACGCCGTTGACGACCGCCACGTTCTTGGCTTCCTCGGCATAGCTCGCGGAAAACAGCGTGATGCCGCAGACACCGGCCGCGATCAGCGCGGCAGACTTGAACACTCGCATGAAAAATCCTTCCGATTGACGTTGTGTGATTAAAGGGGACCGACGGAAGCGGAGATGGATTGCCGGCTCAGCGCCGCGCCCGTGGCGGTCAGAAGGCCGAGGCAGCCTCCGCCGGTGTCTGGGCGACGATCGCAAGCGCATGAATCCTGTGCGGAATCAGATCGCGCAGCGGATCATACACCAGGCGATGTCGGGCAACCCTCGAGTGACCGGCGAATTTCTCCGACACGATGACCACCTGAAAGTGCCCGCCGCCGCTCTCGCGTGCGCCGGCATGACCGGCGTGGTCGGCGCTGTCGTCGAATACCTCAAGACTCTCCGCTTCGAGCGGTGCGAGGCGCGTGCGGATCTCTTCCTCGAGCGTCATCGCGGATGCCCGTCCTGATCCGGCTTGCTCACTCGCCCTTGCCGGCGTCCTGTTCCTGGACGTGCCGTGCCAGGAAAAAGCCCTGCCCCAGCGCGAACACCAGCATGAGGCCCATACCCCGAACAGCTTGAACTTCACCCAGGTCGGTTCGGAGAAATTGAAGGCGACGTACAGATTGAGTGCGCCCATGAACGCAAAGAAGCCCACCCAGCTCCAGTTGAGATGACGCCAGGCGGGATCGGGCAACTGGATCTGGCCCTGGGTCATGGCACGGATGAGATTGCGGGAGAAGAACATCTCGGACCCGAACAGCACGACGGCGAACGCCCAATACAGCACCGTCGGCTTCCATTTGATGAAAGTGGCGTCGCGGAAGATGAGCGTGGCGCCTCCCATCACGACGATGATGCCCAGGCTGATCCAGAGCATCTTGTCCACCTTCTTGCCGCGCGCCATGAGCCATCCGACCTGGCCTATCGTCGCGATGATGGCGAAAGCGGTCGCCAGAAGGATGGGCACCTGATTCGGCGCGAGATTGGGATCGAGACCCAGGGTGCGCAGGATCGTGTCCATGAGCGCGGCTGCGTCGCCGGGCATCCGCTCCGCGCCGAAATAGGCCAGAAAAAAGACGATGACCGGGATAAGATCGAACAGCAGTTTCATCGAGCGGGTCCCTGGGTGCAGTCATGGCCTGGGTCGATCCCAGGCGGTCGCGCATTATGCTGGGCGCCGTTCGACTGTGTCCACGCCGTCCCGGGAAGTCCCGCCACGTTTTGCCAGAACGAAGAATCGATAGGAGGCAGCCCATGGCATTGACGCAGCTGATCGAATACGAGAACGCGAAACCCGAAGTGAAGGCCGTGTTCGACGACATCATGGCCACCCGCAAGACCGACTGGATCAACAACATCTGGAAGGCGCTCGCCAATCACCCGCCCACGCTCGCCCGCACCTGGACGGAGGTGAAGGAAGTGGTGGGCAGGCAGGGCCGGCTCGATCCCTTGACGAAGGAGCTCATCTACGTCGCCGTGAGCATGACCAACAACTGCGAGTACTGCATACGCTCGCACACGGCGGCCGCACGCAAGAAAGGCATGGATGACGAGATCCTCGGCGAGCTCATCGAACTCGTTGCGTTGGCCAACAAGACGAACCGTCTTGCCATCGGCTACCAGGTCGAGGTGGATGACAGATTCAAGTAATGAGAGCGGGGAAGGTTCGGGATCCCCGGAACTCAGACCCTAGACCCTAGACCCTAGACCTTGAGACCAGACCCGACGCCGGACTCCGGCCGCCGAAGGCGGCCTGAATTCCCTGGGGACCAGGGACCAGGGTCTCGGGTCCGAGTTCCAGGGACCAGGGACCAGGGTCTCGGGTCTGAGTTCCGGGGGCTCCCGAATCCTTTCCCCGTCGACTGACACCCGGATTCATCGACTGCCATGACCCTTGAACAACTGTTGAACGACCGTTTCAGCTGCAGAGCGTACCGGCCGGAGGAGGTGTCGCGCGAAACGCAGCGGCGTGCCTTCGCCGCGGCTCAGCGCACGCCCTCGTGGTGCAACACCCAGCCCTGGCAGGTCCATGTCGTTTCCGGAGACGCGCGCGACCGGATCTGCCGCGAGCTCCATGGACTCGCTGCGGGCGGGCAGCCCGGCAATCCCGATTTCGCGTTTCCAGGGTCCTACGCGGGGGTCTACAAGGACCGGCGGAAGGTGTGCGGCGTGCAACTGTACGAATCGCTGGGCATCGGACGCGACGACCGCGATCGCGCCCATGCGCAGGCGCTGGAGAACTTTCGCGGTTTCGGCGCGCCGCACGTCGCCTTCATCACGACCGAACAGGCGCTGGGCATCTATGGAATGCTGGACTGCGGGCTTTATGTGATGTCGCTGATGCTGGCGTTGCAGGCGGAGTCCGTGCAATGCATTGCGCAGGCGGCGCTGGCTTCCTATCCCGATGCCGTGCGGCGGTTCTTCGGATTGCCGGATTCGCGGCGCGTGGTCTGCGGACTGTCGTTCGGTCTTGCGGACCACTCGGCGCCGATCAACGGCTACCGCACCGAGCGTGTCGCCATTGACGACGCGGTGCACTGGATCGACTGATCACCGCACCGGCGTACTCTCCGGACGCCCGGAATGCGCACGACGACCTGCCCTCGGCCCTGTTCTTGACTGTACCGGCTGGACGGTTTAGTGTCCGCCCGATCTGTACCAACCGGACGGTACAACGCAGGCATCACACTCCCGATGAGACTTGGTCCCCTGGCCGACCCCCTGGCGCATTCGTGCCTGATTCTTTTTCCATGAAGGCCGGGAGAGCCACATGGTGAGGGAGAGCGCACGGGACGGCATCCTGGATGCGGCCGAAGCCATCGTCCGCGAGCGGGGGGCCGCCCACGTGACGCTCGATGCCGTGGCCGAACGGGCCGGGTTGAGCAAGGGCGGCGTGCTGTACCACTTCCAGACCAAGGAAGCGCTGCTTACCGCCCTGGTTGAACGGATGACCCAGGCCTTTCGCGACCTGTACGTCGAAGCCCATGGCCGCATGGGTGGCGACGCGTCGCGGATTCTCGAGGCCTACCTCGAGGCCGTCACCACCGCCGAGGAGAAGCTCGGCCAGACGTCCTGCGCCCTCATTCCGGCGCTTGCGGCGAATCCCGAACTGCTGGAGCCGATCCGGCAGTTCTATCAGCACCACTACGCGCAGCTTCCCAATACCCCCGTGGGGTACGAACAGGCGGCCGTGGTGACGCTGGCGCTCGACGGCATGTGGCTTCTCGAGATGCTGGGTGTCTCGCCGCTGCAGCCCAAGGACGAGAAACGCATCGCGAAGTTCCTCGCGAAGCTCGCGACCGAGCGCTTCGACTGAACCCCGGCGCCGTGCAGGCGCCAACCGCCGTCGGCCCTTCGAATCGAGCGGCCGCGGGACTACTGCGATCTGAAGCGGAGATAGGCATGCGCAAGTCGAACAACATCCCTGCATTTTCTGCACTGCTCGTTTCCGCCGTCCTGGGGCTGGCCGGCTGCAAGGGCGGCGACAAGGCTCCGGCAGGGCCCGGGGGGCCGCCCGCTCCCGAAGTGACTGTCGCGCCTGCGCACACCAGAGTCGTCAGCGCACGCGAGGAGTTTCCCGGACGGCTCGAAGCGGTCGATCGCGTGGACGTCCGCTCGCGCGTGACCGGCTACATCGAGGCGGTCCACTTCCAGCAGGGTCAGGACGTCCGCAAGGGCGATCTGCTGGTGACCATCGATCCGCGTCCCTATCAGGCGCGGCTTCAGCGCGCGGAGGGCGATCTCGCGGCGATCCAGTCGCGCATGGAACTCGCGCGGCTCGAACTGGGCCGCGCGGAGAAGCTGCTTTCCAGCCAGGCGACATCGCAGCGGGACGTGGACGAACGGGCCGCCGCCGTGAAGGATCTGGAAGCATCCGCAAGGTCGGCGCGCGCCGCGGTGGACGCTGCGCGCCTGGATCTGTCGTATACGCGGGTGACCGCACCGATCAGTGGCCGCGCCGGACGCTTCGACATCACGGCGGGCAACCTCGTCCAGGCGGAAGCGCCGGAGCCCGCGATCCTCACCACCATCGTCGCCGTGAATCCGGTCTACGTGTCGTTCGAGGTGGACGAAGCCACGTTCGTGCGGTTCGGATTGCAGGGTGCCTCGCGCCGGAAGATGCCGGTGGAGTTCGCGCTGGCCGGGGAAACCGGCTTCCCGCGGCACGCGACGCTGCAGTTCGTGGACAACCGGGTCGATCCCGGTACGGGCAGCGTGCGTGCGCGGGCGATCGTCGACAATGCCGACGGCTCGCTCACGCCCGGGTTGTTCGCCCGCGTGCGGATCAGCGATCCGGCGGGTGAGCAGGCCGCGGTGCTGGTGCCCGACCGGGCCATCGGCACGGACCAGGATCGCAAGTTCGTGCTGGTCGTCGGCGCGGACAAGAAGGCGTCCTACCGTCCCGTCAAGACCGGGGCCGCCATGGACGGCGACCGCATCGTCCGGGAGGGCCTGCGCGAAGGGGAGCAGGTGATCGTGAACGGCCTGCTGCGGGTCCGGCCCGGACAGGTCGTCAATGCCAAGCCCGAGGCGGTTGCACCGCCCGCACCGTTGCCACCCGCCCAGAACGAAGAGAAGCGGGCCGAAGCGAAGGCGCCCGAGACGAAGCCGGCGGACGCCAAGCCTGCCGGATCCAAGAAGTAAGGCGCGGAGAACCTCACCATGGATTTCTCGCGCTTCTTCATCGACCGCCCGATCTTCGCGGCGGTCATCTCGATGTTCATCTTCATCGCCGGCCTGCTGTCGGTGCGCAACCTCCCGGTGTCCGAGTTCCCCGGCGTCGTGCCTCCGTCGGTGCAGGTGCGCGCTCAGTATCCTGGCGCCAACCCGCAGGTGCTGGCCGAAACGGTGGCCACGCCGCTGGAGGAGCAGATCAACGGCGTCGAGGACATGCTGTACATGTCCTCCCAGTCCACCGCGGACGGCTCCTATCAGCTCACGGTGACCTTCAAGGTCGGTACCGATGTGGACAAGGCGGAGACCCAGGTCCAGAGCCGCGTCCAGCGGGCGTTGCCGCGCATGCCGGAGGAAGTCCGGCGCATCGGCGTCGTGGCGCAGAAGAGTTCGGCCAGCCTCACGATGGTCGTGAGCCTGGTGTCTCCGGATGGCCGCTATGACGAGCTGTACCAGCGCAACTACGCCGTGCTCAACATCAAGAACCGGCTCCAGCGCATCGACGGCATGGGGCTCGTGGATGTGTTCGGCGGCGGCGACTACGCCATGCGGATCTGGCTGCAGCCGCCGAAGCTCGCCTCCTACGGGCTGACCGCAAGTGACGTCGTGCAGGCGATTCGCGAGCAGAACGTCCAGGTCGCGGCGGGCGTGCTCGGAGCGCCGCCGTCCGGAGGCAAGTCCGAGTTCCAGCTCAACATCACGGCGAAGGGTCGCCTGACCGACGAGGACGAGTTCGGCCAGATCATCGTCAAATCCGGAGCATCCGGCCTTGTGCGGCTGAAGGACGTCGCCCGCCTGGAGATGGGCGGGAACACCTACACGCTGCGCAGCTTCCTGAACGGCAAGCCGTCCGTGGCCATCGGCGTGTTCCAGTCGCCCACCGCCAACGCGCTCGATCTCTCCGACGAGGTGCGCGCGGCGATGGAAGAGCTCAAGCGCGACTTCCCGCCGGGATTGAGCTACGACATCGTCTACGACCCGACCCAGTTCGTCCGCACGTCCATCGAGGCCGTCGTCACGACCCTGTTCGAGGCGATCATGCTGGTGGTGCTGGTGGTGATCGTGTTCCTCCAGACCTGGCGGGCCTCGATCATTCCGCTCGTGGCGGTGCCCGTGTCCATCGTCGGTACGTTCGGGCTGATGATGGCGTTCGGCTTTTCCATCAACACGCTCACGCTGTTCGGCATGGTGCTGGCGGTGGGCATCGTGGTGGACGATGCGATCGTCGTGGTCGAGAACGTCGAGCGGAACATCGCCAACGGACTGACACCGGTGGCGGCGACGCACCAGGCGATGAAGGAGGTGAGCGGACCCATCATCGCGACGGCGCTGGTGCTTTGCGCGGTGTTCGTCCCCACGGCGTTCGTGTCGGGACTGACGGGCCAGTTCTACAACCAGTTCGCGCTGACCATCGCGATCTCCACGGTCATCTCGACCATCAACTCGCTCACGCTCTCGCCCGCGCTGGCGGCCGTGCTGCTGAAGCCGCACGACGCGAAGAAGGACTTCCTGCAGCGGGGCATCGACGCCGTGCTGGGATGGTTCTTCCGCCGCTTCAACCGTTTCTTCAGCAAGGCATCGGTGAGCTACGAGAAGACCGTGGGCCGGGTCATCGGGCGCAAGGCGGTGGTGATGCTGGTGTACGGCGGCCTCATCGTCCTGACGGTCTTCATGTTCGGTCAGGTGCCCAAGGGCTTCGTGCCACAGCAGGACAAGCAGTATCTCGTCGGATTCACACGGCTGCCCGACGGGGCGTCGCTCGATCGTACGGAGTCGGTCATCCGGCGCATGACCGACATCGGTCTCAAGCATCCCGCGGTCAAGGATTCCGTGGCCTTCGCCGGACTGTCGATCAACGGCTTCACGGTGAGCCCGAACGAAGGCATCGCGTTCTTCGGTCTGAAGGACTTCAAGGACCGGCACGGATTCGAGCAGTCGCTCTGGGGCACGTTCCAGAAGCTGAACGGCGATCTGCAGCAGATCCAGGACGGTTTCGTCATGGTGTTCCCGCCGCCGGCGGTGGAGGGGCTCGGCACCATCGGCGGGTTCCGGCTGCAGCTGGAAGACCGCGGCAACGTGGGGTTCGCGGCGCTGGCGGAATCGCTGCAGATGGCGGTCGGCAAGGCGTATCAGACGCCCGCGCTCGCGGGGGTGTTCTCGAGCTACACGATCAACGTGCCGCAGATCTTCGCGGACGTGGACCGCGAGAAGGCCAAGCGGATGGGCGTGGCGCTCAACGACATCTTCGATACCTTGCAGATCAACCTGGGCTCGCTGTACGTCAACGACTTCAACCGCTTCGGCCGCACCTATCAGGTGGTGGTCCAGGCCGACGCGCCGTTCCGCATGCAGGCGGAGAGCATCGGCACGCTCAAGACGCGGACGCAGTCGGGATCCATGGTCCAGTTGTCGTCGCTGCTGAAGGCGACGCCCACCAACGGGCCGGATCGGGTCCAGCGATACAACTCCTACGTCACGGCCGACATCAATGGCGGTCCCGCGCCGGGGTATTCGTCGGGACAGGCGCAGGCCGCCATCGCCAAGATCCTCGACGAGACGCTGCCCAAGGGCATCGCCTACGAGTGGACGGACCTCACGTACCAGGAAATCCTGGCGGGTAACACCATGGTGTACGTCTTTCCGCTGTGCGTGCTGCTGGTGTTCCTGGTCCTGGCGGCCCAGTACGAAAGCCTGCGTCTGCCGCTTGCGGTGATCCTGATCGTGCCCATGTGTCTTCTGTTCGCCATCCTGGGCGTCTGGCTCACCGTGGGCGAGGGGACGGTGATGGGCATCGTGCTCGCGATCCTGGGGGCGAACTTCCCCATGGGCGACAACAACATCTTCACGCAGATCGCCTTCATCGTGCTGGTCGGACTCGCCTGCAAGAACGCCATCCTGATCGTGGAGTTCGCGCGCGCTGGAGCACCAGGGCAAGAAGACGATCGAGGCGGCCCTGATCGCCTGCCGTCTGCGTCTGCGACCCATCCTGATGACGTCGTTCGCCTTCATCATGGGCGTGATCCCGCTGGTCCTGGCGCGCGGAGCAGGGGCGGAGATGCGGCAGGCGATCGGGATCGCCGTGTTCGCGGGCATGGTGGGCGTCACGCTGTTCGGGCTGTTCATGACGCCCGTGTTCTACGTGCTTCTGGGTGGTTCCCCGCCGCGGAAGCGCGAACCGCCGCATCCGCCGGCGCCGGTCGCGGCTGCAGAGGAGGGCGCGCCATGACGAGAGCAATGCTGGGTTCCATCGCGGCCGCCGTGATCGCGCTGACCGGCTGCGGCAGTCTGCGGCCCGAGTTCAGACAGCCGGCCGTGGATACGCCGGACGCCTTTGCGCGTGATTTCCAGAGTCTGCCGGAGTCCGAGCGGGGGTCGTGGAAGAAGGCCGAGCCGGCGGAGGCGCAGCCACGTGGCGAGTGGTGGAAGGCGTTCGGCGACCCCGTGCTCGATGGCCTGGAGGCCGAGGCGATGAAGGGCAGTCCGGCGCTGCAGGCGGCCGCGGCGAGGGTGAGGCAATCGCGGGCGATTCTCGGCATCGTGGATGCCGACCGCGGACCGCAGGTCTCGGTGAGTGCCGGTCCCGTCGCGACGCGGTCTTCCCCGGCGTCCCTGGGCCTTCCCCCGGGCACAGACGTGCCGGCGCGAACGCTGTGGCGAGCGCCGGTCATCGCCAGCTACGAGGTCGACCTGTTCGGGCGGCTCAAGGACAACACGGCGGCGGCGCGCAGCGACGTGGAATCGGCCGAGGCGACCTACCGGTCCATCACGCTCGCGTTGCAGGCGGATCTTGCCCGCACCTATCTCGAACTGCGGGAGGTCGACGCCGAGATCGTGATCCTGCTGGAAGCCCTGAAGTCGCGCGAAGCGAACCTGATGCTCCTCGAGCGCCGGCTGGAGGCGGGCGCCATCGGCGAGATCGACGTCGTGCGCGCGCGGGCCGAGGTGGCGACGACCAAGGCGCAGTACCAGGCTGCGGATGGTCGCCGGGTCAGGCTCGAGAACGCCGTGGCGGTGCTCGTGGGGCGGCCGCCGGCGCGGCTTCGGGTCGAGTCGGCCGGCAAGCCGGTGGAGGCGCCGGTCATCCCGGCGGGGCTCCCCTCCACGCTGCTGGAGCGGCGGCCGGACATCGTCGCGGCTCAGCGCGTGCTCGTGGCGAACAACGCCCGCATCGGCGTGGCCAAGGCCGCGTTCTTTCCCTCCATCCGGCTTACCGGCATGGCCGGCTTCGAGTCGGATGCCCTGGGTGATCTGTTCCGCTGGTCCAGCCGCACGTGGTTCCTCGGACCTTTCATCGGCGGGATCGTGAACGTTCCGATCCTCGACGGTGGACGCAATCGAGCGACGCTGGAACGGGCGCGGGCCGCGTACGAGGAGTCCGTCGCCGACTACCGGTACCGGGTCCTCTCCGCTTTTGGCGAGGTGGAGGATGCCCTGGGCGGGTTGCGTTCTCTGGCCCGGCAGGCCGAGTCGACCCGCGAGCTGGTCGTGGCGGCCAGGCGCGCGGCCCAGCTCGCCCGCCTTCGCTATGACGCTGGCGCGACGAGTTATCTGGAAGTCCTCGATGCGCAGCGCACCGCTCTCGATGCCGAGCGGGAGGCCAACCGGGTCCGAGGGGCCCAGACGCAGGGCACGGTCGCGCTGATCCGTGCCCTCGGAGGCGGCTGGGGATCGGCCGAGCCGCCGGTCGCCACCAGCAGTCGCTGACAGGTCGCCGCGCGGCGGAATCGCCCGTCCCGCGGGCGTTTCCGGCCCTGTCCGGGACCCGCGAGGACCGCTTTGTCGTCACGTAGCCATTTTTTCCGCTGCAACAGTCTGTTATCATCACGGGTCATCGAAACTATCAAGGAATGGGCCGCGGCCCATTTTTGCTTTCTGGAGCCGTGGACGACGAAGCGATAGCGAAACAGACCGTGGAAATGCAGGGATACGAGCTGGTGGACCTGCAGATTTCCGGAGGCAGGCACCGTCTGGTGCGGGTGTTCATCGACCACCCGCGCGGCATAACGGTGGACGACTGCGCCGAGGTGAGCCACCAGCTCTCGCGCGTGTTCGAGGTCGAGGGCCTCGACTACGAGCGGCTGGAAGTGTCCTCTCCGGGACTCGACCGGCCCCTCAAGCGCCTGGCCGACTACGGGAGGTTTGCCGGAGAAAGAGCGCACGTGACACTGCGGTTGCCGCTCAACGGACGAAAGCGCTTCACGGGCGTTATCGCCGCGGTGGACGAAGCCGGCGAGGAAGTGAGACTGCGCTGCGAAGGTGCGGAGTTCACCTTCAAGTTCTCTGAAATCGACAAGGCCCATCTGGCCCCCGAAATGTAAATGTGGAGGTATCCGTGAGTCGCGAAATCCTGATGCTTGTCGCCGCCCTGGCCAGGGAGAAGAACGTCGACAAGGAAACGGTGTTTGGGGCCCTCGAGATGGCCCTGGCCTCCGCCACCAAGCGCCGATTCAAGGAAGAGGCAGAGGTCCGCGTCGCCATCGACCGCACCACCGGCGACTACTCCGCGTTCCGGCGCTGGCAGATCGTGCCCGAGGAGGAGTTCGTCGATTCGGGCATCCATATGCTGCTCGAAGAGTCGCTGGTGGACGATCCCAATGCCAAGATGGGCGACTTCGTCGAGGAGCCGCTGGAGGCCGTGGAGTTCGGCCGCATCGGCGCGCAGACCGCCAAGCAGGTGATCCTGCAGAAGATCCGCGACGCCGAGCGCGAGCAGATCCTCAACGACTTCCTCGAGCGCAAGGAGCATCTCGTCACCGGCACCATCAAACGCATGGAGCGCGGCAACGCGATCATCGAGTCCGGCCGGCTCGAGGCGATGCTGCCACGCGACCAGATGATTCCCAAGGAAAACCTGCGCGTGGGCGACCGTGTCCGCGCGTTCCTGCTCAAGATCGACCGCTCGAGCCGAGGACCGCAGCTTATCCTGTCGCGCGTCGCGCCCGAGTTTCTCGTCAAGCTCTTCGAACTGGAAGTGCCGGAAATCGAGGAGGGCCTGCTGGAGATCAAGGCGGCCGCCCGCGATCCGGGTTCGCGCGCGAAGATCGCGGTGAAGTCCAACGATGCGAGGCTCGACCCGATCGGTACCTGCGTAGGCATGCGCGGCTCGCGTGTCCAGGCAGTGACGCAGGAACTCGCCGGAGAGCGCGTGGACATCGTGCTCTGGTCGCCCGAACCGGCGCAACTCGTGATCAACGCGCTGATGCCGGCGGAAGTGGTGAGCATCGTCGTGGACGAGGACTCCCACAGCATGGATGTCGTCGTGGACGAGGACAATCTCGCCCAGGCGATCGGCCGTACCGGTCAGAATGTGAGGCTCGCAAGCGAGCTCACCGGTTGGGAAATCAACCTGATGACCGAAACCGAATCGCAGAGCAAGCAGCAGGAAGAGACGCACCGGATCCGTCAGCTGTTCATCGACAAGCTGGACGTGGACGAGGAAGTGGCTGAAATCCTGGTGCAAGAAGGCTTCAATACGCTGGAAGAAGTCGCCTACGTCCCCATCTCGGAGATGCTGGAGATCGAGGCTTTCGACGAGGACACGGTCAATGAACTGCGATCCCGCGCCCGCAATTCCCTGCTCACGCAGGCCATTGCCAGCGAGGAACGCGTCGAGACCATGGCCCAGGATCTCCTGGGTCTCGAAGGCATGGACGATCACACCGCCAGGGTGCTGGCGACGCAAGGTGTCCACACGCAGGAAGATCTCGCCGACCTCGCAGTGGACGATCTCGTGGATTTGACAGGAATGGATGCCGAGCGCGCGAAGCAGCTCATCATGACGGCACGCGCCCCTTGGTTCGCTTGACAGTCGCAGGAACCGCCTCATGGCCCAGATGACCGTTTCACAATTCGCCACCGAACTCAAGGTGGATCCTGCCCGGCTGCTCGAGCAGCTCCAGTCCGCGGGCGTCCACAAGACGGCGCTGGGCGACAACCTGAGCGAACAGGACAAGTCCCAGCTCCTGGACTACCTGCACAAGATGCACGGCGGGGCCGAGCCGCGGAAGAAGATCACGCTGACACGGCGTCAGACGACCGAGATCAAGCAGGCGGACGGCACCGGACGCTCGCGGACCATCCAGGTGGAAGTCCGCAAGAAGCGGGTGTTCGTCAAGCGCGACGCCGCGCCGGGCGAGGCGGAGCCCGCCGAGGTCGCGGCCGAGCCGGTTGCGCCGCCGCCCGTCGTTCCGCCGCCGCCCGTGGTCGACGCCGAGCAGATGGCCCTCCGCGAGGAGGAAGACCGCAAGCAGCGCGAACTGCTGTCGCGCCAGGCCGAAGAAGCGCGTCTCAAGCAGGAAGCGCGTGAACGCAGCCGCAAGCCGGCGGCCGAACCCGTGGCCGAAGTGGTGGCCCCTGTGGCAGAACCCGACCCTGCCGCGGTGGCGGCTCCTGCCGAGGCCACCGCAACCGACCCGCCGGCTGGGGCGGCCGCCGAGACTGCCACCGCACCGGCCAAGGCTGCCACTCCCGCTGCGGACAGCACCCTTCATCGCCCGGCGTCCCCCAAGCCGGGAGATGCCAAGGTCGACCCGAAGAAGGTCGTCAAGAAGCCCGGCAAGGAAGGCACCGCCTGGAAGGACGATGCCTCGCGCGGCAGGCGTACGCTCAAGACGCGTGGCGATTCCGGCGGCGGCGCCGACGGATGGCGCGCCAAGGGGCACCTGCGCGGCCGGCATGACGGAGGCCAGCACCAGTTCTCGGCACCCACCGAACCGGTGGTGAAGGAGATCCTGGTGCCCGAGACGATCACCGTCGCGACGCTCGCGCAGAGGATGTCCGTCAAGGCGGCGGAGGTGATCAAGGCGCTCATGAAGCTGGGTTCGATGGTTACGATCAATCAGGTGCTCGACCAGGAAACCGCGATGATCCTCGTAGAGGAGATGGGCCACATCGGCAAGCCTGCCAAACTCGACGATCCGGAGTCGTACCTGAGCGAGACGGAAGAGCGTCACGAGGTTTCCGCGGAGCCGCGCGCTCCGGTGGTGACCGTGATGGGCCACGTCGACCACGGCAAGACGTCACTGCTCGACTACATCCGCCGCACACGCGTCGCGAGCGGCGAGGCAGGGGGCATCACCCAGCACATCGGTGCCTATCACGTCGATACGCCCAAGGGCACGGTCACGTTCCTCGACACCCCGGGCCACGAGGCTTTCACGGCAATGCGTGCGCGCGGTGCGAAGGTCACCGACCTCGTCATCCTGGTCGTGGCGGCGGACGACGGCGTGATGCCGCAGACGATCGAGGCGATCCACCACGCCAAGGCCGCCAAGGTGCCCATCATCGTGGCCATGAACAAGATCGACAAGGCCGATGCCAATCCGGAACGCGTGCGTCAGGAGCTGGTGGCGCGCGAGGTGGTTCCCGAGGATTGGGGCGGCGACACCATGTTCGTGGAGGTGTCCGCCAAGACCGGTCAGGGTATCGACGACCTGCTCGACAGCGTTCTGCTCCAGGCCGAGGTGCTGGAACTCACGGCACCGAAGGAAGCCCCGGCGAAGGGCATCGTGATCGAAGCCCGTCTCGACAAGGGCCGCGGTCCGGTCGCGACGATTCTCGTGCAGTCCGGAACGTTGCATCGCGGCGACGTCGTCCTCGCAGGCGCCGTGTTCGGAAAGGTGCGTGCGTTGGTGGACGAAGCCGGGCACACCGTGCAGCAGGCCGGGCCATCCATCCCCGTGGAGGTCCTGGGCCTGTCCGAAGTGCCGATGGCCGGCGAGGAAGTCGTGGTCGTGGGCGACGAGCGCAAGGCGCGCGAGATCGCGCTGTTCCGGCAGGGCAAGTATCGCGACGTCAAGCTGGCGAAGCAGCAGGCTGCGAAGCTCGACAACATGTTCGAGCAGATGGCCTCCGGCGGATCGAAGAGCATGTCGCTCATCATCAAGGCGGATGTGCAGGGTTCGTACGAAGCGCTTCAGAACGCCTTGGAGAAACTCTCCACGGAAGAGGTCAAGGTCAACATCGTGCACAGCGGAGTCGGGGCGATCACCGAGTCCGACGTCAACCTCGCGCTTGCATCCAACGCCGTCATCATCGGCTTCAATACCCGGGCCGATGCCACGGCGAAGAAGCTCGTGGGCGCGCACGGCATCGACGTCCGTTACTACAACGTGATCTACGACGCCGTGGACGAGGTGAAGCTCGCCATGTCGGGCATGCTCGCACCCGAGCGCAAGGAGAACATCACGGGACTGGTGGACATCCGCCAGGTGTTCCGGATCTCCAAGGTGGGCGCGGTGGCGGGATGCTACGTGCTCGAAGGCCTGGTCCGCCGCAATTCCCTCGTGCGGATTCTCCGGGACAATGTGGTCATCCACACCGGCGAACTCGATTCGCTGAAGCGATTCAAGGATGACGTCAAGGAAGTGAAGTCGGGCTTCGAGTGCGGCCTGTCGTTCAAGAACTTCGACGACATCCGCGAGGGCGATCAGGTCGAGACGTACGAGATCGTGGAGGTGGCCCGCTCCCTGTGAGCGGGTCCTCGCCCGGCAGGACCGCGGATTGGCCCGTCCGAAAGACAATCCCCGCGCCACGCGGCTGGCGGATCAGATCCAGCGTGACCTGTCCGGAATCATCCGGCTGGAACTCAAGGATCCCCGCATCGGCCTCGTGACGATCACGGGCGTCGAGCTGAGCCCGGACCTCACCCACGCCAAGGTGTTCTTCACCGTTCTGGGCGAAGAGGACAAGGTGACCGAAACCGCCGCCACCCTGCGGCGCGCGGCGGGCTTTCTCCGGTCCGAACTCGCACACGGACTCAAGGTGCGCGTCACGCCCGAACTGCATTTCGTATACGACGAATCGGTCGTGCGGGGCGCCAGACTCTCCAAGCTCATCGACGACGCCGTCGGGACCGACGGGTCCTCTGCCTCCGAGTGAGCGGCCGGGCCGGTGACAGCGCGGCCGCTCCCCGGCCGCGAATCGTGTGGCGTCCGCTCGATGGCGTGCTGCTGGCGGACAAACCCAGGGGGGGCAGTTCCAACGGCTTCCTTCAGGAACTCCGGCGTCTTTTCCGTGCGGAGAAGGGCGGCCATGGCGGCACGCTCGATCCCATGGCGACAGGGCTCCTGGTCGTATGTTTCGGCGAGGCCACCAAGTTCTCCTCCTGGCTCCTCGAAAGCGTGAAGCGCTACGAGGGTGAGATCACACTGGGCGTGCGCACCTCCACGGCCGACGCCGAGGGGGAGGTCATCGAACGGGCCGATGTCGCGATCGACTCCGCGGACCTCGCCGAGGTCGCCCGGCGGTTCACGGGCACGTACGACCAGCGCCCGCCGATGTACAGCGCCCTCAAGTTCCAGGGGCAGCCCCTGTACGCCTATGCGCGCAAGGGAGTGGAGGTGGAGGTGAAGGTCCGCTCGATCACGGTGAGCGAACTCGGCCTGGAGCGCATCGAGGTCGACCGGTTGCGCTTCGCGGTCGTCTGCAGCACCGGCACCTATGTCCGCTCCCTGGCCGAGGACCTGTCGGCCGCCCTGGGCACCGTCGGCCATCTGTCGGCGCTGCGCCGGACGGCTTCGGGTCCGTTCGACGTGTCCGGCGCCTGCTCGCTCGAGGCGCTCCGGGCAATGGACGAGCCGCAACGCGACCTCTGCCTGCTTCCGGTGGACCGGCTTCCCTATGCCTTGCCCCGCCTGGACCTGGAAGAAGAGCAGGCCCGAAGCCTGACGCGAGGGCAGGTCGTTTCCCTGAGGGGTGAAGGTTTTCCAGGAAGATCAAGGGTGTACGATCCTGAGGGGCGGTTTCTGGGAGTGGGCGAAACCACCGGGGAAGGCGTCCTGCGGCCGGTTCGCCTCATGGCCACCCAGCCCGCCGGAAAGACCGCCGAAAAACTGCGCTAACCCGCTCATTGTGCTTGGATTCCGGGCCGATCATGGCTACAATCGCGCCCTTCGCTAAAGGAGAGAACATCGAGATGGCTGTGACGACCGCCGAAAAGGCGCAGCTGGTCACCGACTACCAGCGCGCAAAGGGCGACACGGGCTCGCCCGAAGTGCAGATTGCCCTGCTGACCGCCCGCATCAACGGGCTGACCCCCCACTTCAAGTCCAACATGCGTGACCACCACTCCCGCCGTGGACTGCTGAAGATGGTGAGCCGCCGTCGCAAGCTCCTCGATTATCTTCGGGGCCGTGACGTCGACGGTTACCGCAAGCTGATCGAGCGCCTCGGTCTTCGCAAGTAGTCCATTGAACAGCGCGTCCGCAACCGTGGACGGCCGTTCTTCCATTTCCGTCTGTCGGATCTCTCTCGCAGCGGCTGGCTTTGGCCAGCCGTTGTCGTTGGCGCGCGCGGGCTTGCGCAGATGCGCCGAGGGATTCGCATTCCCTAGAGGGCAACGAACTTGAACATTTCCCGCAAGACGATCCAGTATGGTCGTCACACACTGACGCTCGAAACCGGCGAGATCGCACGACAGGCTTCCGGTGCAGTCATGGTCTCCCTGGACGACACGGTGGTGCTGGTCACCGCCGTCGGCAAGAAAGGACGCCGCTCCGGGACAGGACTTCTTCCCTCTCACCGTCGACTATCAGGAACGCACCTACGCCGCGGGCCGCATCCCCGGCGGATTCTTCAAGCGCGAGGGCCGTCCTTCCGAAAAGGAAACGCTGACGTCCCGGCTGATCGACCGGCCGATCCGGCCCCTGTTCCCGGAAGGCTTCTACAACGAAGTGCAGGTCGTGGCGACGGTGATGTCGTCCAATCCCGATGTCGATCCCGACATCCCCGCCTTGATCGGTGCATCGGCGGCACTGGCGCTGTCGGGCATTCCCTTCAACGGTCCCATCGGCGCCGCGCGCGTCGGCTACATCGATGGCCAGTATGTCCTGAATCCCTCCGCCACCGAGCTGAAGACATCGAAGCTCAATCTCGTCGTGGCCGGAACGCAGCAGGCCGTCCTCATGGTCGAGTCCGAAGCGATGGAGCTGTCCGAAGACGTCATGCTGGGTGCCGTGGTGTACGGCCATGACCAGATGCAGGCCGTCATCAACGCGATCCACGAACTGGTCGAAGTCGCCGGCAAGCCGCTTTGGGACTGGGCGCCGCCCGCCAAGGACGAGGCCCTGGTGGCGCGCGTGGCCGAACTGGCCGAACGCGACACCCGCGAAGCCTACGCCATCAAGCAGAAGCAGGCCCGTTCACAGCGCGTGGACGAGATCCGCAATCGCGTGGTGGCCGCGCTGTGCAAGGACACGGACACGCCCGCCGACGAGCGCACCGTCAAGAATCTCTTCAGCGACATCGAAGCGCGCATCGTGCGGTTCCAGATCCTCGATGGCGAGCCGCGCATCGACGGCCGCGACACCCGCACCGTCCGTCCGATCACCATCCGCACCGGCGTGCTGCCGCGCGCCCACGGTTCCGCGCTGTTCACGCGCGGGGAGACGCAGGCGCTCGTCGTGGCCACCCTGGGCACGGCGCGTGACGAGCAGATCATCGATGCGCTGCAGGGCGAATACTCCGAGCGCTTCATGCTTCACTACAACATGCCTCCCTACGCGACCGGCGAAACCGGCCGTGTCGGCTCGCCCAAGCGCCGGGAGATCGGTCACGGACGCCTCGCCAAGCGCGCCCTGGTGGCCGTTCTGCCGACACCCGAAGAGTTCGGCTACTCCTTCCGCGTCGTGTCCGAGGTCACCGAGTCCAACGGCTCCAGCTCCATGGCGTCCGTGTGCGGCGGCTGTCTCGCCATGATGGACGCCGGTGTGCCGATGAAGGCTCACGTGGCCGGCATCGCCATGGGCCTCATCAAGGAAGGCAACAGCTTCGCCGTGCTGTCCGACATCCTCGGCGACGAGGATCACCTGGGCGACATGGACTTCAAGGTGGCTGGCACGGAAGCCGGCGTGACCTCGCTGCAGATGGACATCAAGATCCAGGGCATCACCAAGGAGATCATGCACTCCGCGCTGCTGCAGGCACGCGACGGACGCCTGCACATCCTCAGCAAGATGATGGGTGCGCTCGATGCTCCGCGTTCCGAGCTTTCCACCTTCGCGCCGCGCATGATGGTCATCAAGATCAAGCCCGAGAAGATCCGCGACGTGATCGGCAAGGGCGGCGCGGTGATCCGCAGCATCACCGAGGAAACCGGCACCACCATCGATATCCAGGACGACGGCACCGTGACCATCGCCTGCGTCTCGGCCGAAGGCGGCGAAGCCGCCAAGCGCCGCATCGAGGAAATCACGGCCGAGGTGGAAGTGGGCAGGGTGTACGAAGGCACCGTCCTGCGTCTGCTGGACTTTGGCGCCGTGGTGAGCCTGCTGCCCGGCAAGGACGGCATGGTCCACATCTCCCAGATCGCCAACGAGCGCGTGAACAGCGTGGCCGACTACCTGAAGGAAGGCCAGACGGTGCGCGTGAAGGTGCTCGAGGTGAACGAGAAAGGTCAGGTGCGCCTGTCCATGAAGGCGCTGCTGAACGAGACGCCCGCGCAAGGCTGATCCCGTCCCGCCTGGCCGGGAGTTCGCTCCCGGCCCCAAAAGAAAAAGCCCGCGATCGCGGGCTTTTTCTTTTGGCTGTGATGTGCCGGCTGCAGACGTCACGGGCAGCAAGCACGATACCGGCGAAACGGGCGCCCTGTGCCGGGCGCTGCGCCGACACCGTCCGCCGGACGACGCCGGCGGACGATGCGCCGTGTCAGTGTGCTGCGGCGGCGGCTGCGCCGTGCACCACCATCTCGGTGAACGGCCACACGTAAGCCTGCAGAGACACCACCACGCCGACGAGTCCGGCGAGGATCAGGCTGTGCCAGAACACGTAGCGAAGGATGTCGCCCTCGTGCCCGTACCACCGCGTCGCCGTGGAGGCCACGACGATGGATTGCGCATCGATCATCTTGCCCATGACGCCGCCGGAACTGTTGGCGGCGGCCATGAGTTCCGGGCTGAGATGCAACTGCTCGGCCGTGATGCGCTGCAGTCCGCCGAACAGCACGTTGGACGCTGTGTCGGAACCCGTCAGCGCGACGCCCAGCCAGCCCAGCATGGTGCCGAAGAACGGGTAGAAGGCCCCGGTGAATGCGAAGGCAAGGCCCATGGTCGCATCCGTACCCGAATACCGCGTCACGAATCCCAGGGACAGCATGGCGGCGATGGTGATCAGCGAGTACTTCACGAGCTTGATGGTCTGCCAGTACTTCTTGAGGAGACCCGGGATCGAATAGCCCATGAAAAGTCCGGCGAAGATCGCGGCGAGGAAGATGCCGCTGCCGGTGGCGGAGAGCCAGTTGAGTGTGTAGATGGCCTTTTCCTTCACGGGCTTCGCCACGACGGGCGGCACCTTCTCGACCTGCTCGTTCAGTCCCGCGATGGGGAAGTCGAGTTTGGTCGCGCCATCCCAGGCGTAAGGCACCTTCACATCCTTCTTCGTGCCGTCGGCCTGCACTTCCACGCGCTTGGTCGAGCCGTTGAGGAAGTCCTTGACCGTGGGGAACCCCCAGGCGAACACGAACACGGTGAGGATCAGCCAGGGAATCCATGCCTTCACGATCACGGAGCGGTCGTGCTTCGTGAACGCGGTCTTGGCCGCCGGATCCGCTTCGCCGCTGTCGGTCTCGTGGCCGCGCAGCTTGGTCGTCGTCCAGATCTCCTTCGGCTTCCACACCTTCAGGAACAGCACCAGGCACAGCATCGACACCATCGCCGCGCCCACGTCCACCAGCATCGGACCGTGATAGTTGGAGATGAGGAACTGCGGAATGGCGAACGAGACCCCGGTGACTAGGATGGCGGGCAGGATCCCCTTCACGCCCTTCCAGCCCGCAAATGCCCAGATGAGCCAGAACGGCACGAGGACGGAGAAGAACGGCAACTGGCGGCCCACCATGGCGGACAGTGCCATCTCGTCCAGGCCCGTGACCTTGGCCAGCGTGATGATGGGCGTACCCAGAGCCCCATACGCGACGGGCGCCGTATTCGCGATCAGCGAGAGTCCGGAAGCCGCCAGGGGCGAGAAACCCAGGCCGATGAGAATCGCGCCCGTCACTGCCACCGGTGTGCCGAATCCGGCGGCCCCCTCGAAGAAGGCACCGAACGCGAAGGCGATCAGCAGAAGCTGCAGCCGCCGGTCCTCCGTGATGTTGGCGATGCTGTCCTGCAGCACCTGGAAGTAGCCTTTGTCCTTGGTCAGCTGGTACAGGAAGATGATGTTCAGCACGATCCAGCCGATGGGCAGCAGGCCGAACAGCGCGCCGTAGCCGGCCGTGGCGAACGCCATGGAGGAGGGCATGCCGAACACGAAGATGGCGATGACGAGCGCGCTGATGAGCCCGTAGATCGCGGCCATGTGCGCCGACAGGTGCAGGAAGGCGAGGCCGCCGAGGAGCACGACGACGGGGATGCCGGCGCAGAGCGTTGACAGGACCGCGTTGTTCAACGGGTCGTAGACTTGCTGCCAGATCATGGGTGTGCTCCTCCTGAATCGTTGTTCGCGGCTCGATCGGCCCTGTCCGGCCGCAAGGCCGGCCCCCCGGGCCGAAGGGGTCGGATTATATCGACAGGGCGTACTCCAGTCGCCAGGGAAAGAGTCTCCGTGGCGGGTTCCGCGAAATCGCGGCGGCTCCGTGGCCGTGCCGGCCGTCGCACACTCGAAACCAAGGGCTCACGGCCCTTCCTCCCGTCCGGACCGTCTGCCATCATTGCCGTCCGCCGCTGCGTCGCGGGTGCGGACCTCTCGAACAGATCACGGAACTCTCACATGACTTCGGACAACGGCCTGCCGCACGCCGGCAAGATCCTGGTGGACTCGCTGCTCACGCACGGCGTGGACACCGCCTTCTGCGTGCCTGGCGAGAGCTATCTCGCGGTGCTGGACGCACTGCACGACGTGCAGGATCGCATCAGCCTCTATGTCTGCCGCCAGGACGGCGGTGCCTCGTTCATGGCGGAGGCCTGCGGCAAGCTCACCGATCGTCCGGGGATCTGCTTCGTCACGCGCGGACCGGGGGCGACCAATGCCTCCATCGGGGTGCACACCGCGCAGCAGGATTCCACGCCCATGATCCTCTTCGTGGGGCAGGTGGGCAGCGACGTGGTCGAGCGCGAAGGGTTCCAGGAAGTCGACTACCGGCGCATGTTCGGCAACATCGCCAAGTGGGTGGCGCAGATCGATCGCCCCGACCGCATCCACGAACTCGTGAGCCACGCCTTCCACGTGGCGATGTCCGGCCGGCCCGGACCCGTGGTGCTCTCGTTGCCGGAAGACATGCTGACCGCCCGCCTGGCACCGATGCAGACGAAGCCCTATCAGCGTGTCGCGGCGAACCCCGGCGCGCGCGACCTGGCTGCGATGCGGAAGATGCTGCAGGAAGCGCAGCGTCCCATGGTGATTCTCGGCGGCGGCGGCTGGAACGCGGAAGCCTGCGCGGACATCCAGCGGTTCGCCGAGCGCAACGGTTTGCCCGTGACCTGCACGTTCCGCCGGCAGGACCTCTTCGACAATCTGCATGCGCAGTACGCCGGCGAAATCGGCGTGGGCGTCTCGCCCAAGCTGCAGAAGCGGCTGCAGGAATCGGATCTCATCCTGTGCGTCGGGGCCCGTCTGGGCGAGATGACCACCAACGGCTATGCCCTGTTCAATGTTCCACGACTCAGGCAGAACTTCGTGCACGTCCATCCGGGCGCCGAGGAACTGGGCCGTGTCTATCAGGCCGATCTGCTCATCAATTCGGGCATGCGCGAATTCGCGGAGGCCGCAGCGGCGCTCGACCCCGTGAACGGCAGCCGCTGGTCCGAATGGACCGCGTCCGCGCGGCGCGACCACGTGGAGAATTCGTCGCCGGTGGAGGTTCCCGGCCCCCTCAATCCGAGCCGGATGGTGGAGTGGATCGCAAAGACCCTGCCGCGCGACACGATCATCACCAACGGGGCGGGCAACTTTTCCAGTTGGGCGCACCGGTTCTATCCCTACGGTCCGTGGCGCACGCAGCTCGGCCCGACGAACGGCGCGATGGGTTACGGTGTGCCCGCGGCCGTGGCCGCCAAGGCGGTCCATCCCGGCCGGAATGTCCTGTGTTTCACCGGTGACGGCGACTTCATGATGAACGGGCAGGAGTTCGCCACCGCCGTGCAGTACGGACTGCCGATCATCGTGCTGCTCTTCAACAACGGCATGTACGGAACCATCCGGATGCACCAGGAGCGCGAGTATCCGGCCCGGGTTCACGGCACGTCCCTGACCAATCCGGATTTCGCGGCGCTCGCACGCGCGTATGGCGGTCACGGCGAAACGGTGCGCACCACGGAGGAGTTTCCCGCAGCCTTCGAGCGCGCCCGCGCCTCGGGCAAGCCCGCGATCCTCGACATCCTGCTCGACCCCGAGGTGATCACCACCCGGGCCACGCTGGGCGCGATACGGAAGAAGGCGATCGGCGAGGGGAAATAGGGCAGATTCTGGGCCCTGGGCCCGAGACCCTGGACCCGAGACCCTGGACCCTAGACCCTGGACCCTGCGACCCGAGGAACCCATCCTCACCCTGTCCCTCTCCTTGAAGGAGAGGGGACCTGCTTTGTGCGAGGGTGGTGGGTGAGGGGCGTCGTGAGACCCTGGGCCGGGGGAAAGCCGGGCCGCTGCTGGCGGCCCACCCACCTCAATGGTCGCGGCCGACGGCCGCGACGAAGACCCTAGGGTCCAGGGCCTGGGGACTATGGCCTGGGGCTTAGCCCTAGAACCCGACCGCCTGCCCATCTCTCCGGGGCTCGGAAGCCGCAAGGTAGCCGTGAGGCATCCGGTAGATCAGCTGGGCGGAGCCGTAGTCCATGGCCCAGCGCGGCGTGACCTTCACGGCGTGACCGAGCTTCCGCAGGCCCTCCACCGTCGTGGCAGGCATGTCGTGCTCGACGAGGAGGGTCTTGTCCTTGGCGATCTTCCAGCGCGGGGCATCGGCGGCGGCCTGGGGATTCTGGCCGTAGTCGGCGAGGCGGACGAGCATCTGCACGTGTCCCTGAGGCTGCATGTCGGCGCCCATCACGCCGAAGCTCATCACCGGTTCGCCGCCGCGCGTGACGAATCCCGGGATGATGGTATGGAACGGCCGCTTGCCCGGACCCACGCAGTTGGGGTGTGACGGATCCAGCGAGAACGCGGAACCACGATTCTGCAGACTGATGCCGGTGCCGCTCACCACGACGCCCGAACCGAAACCGTTGTAGTTCGACTGGATCAGCGACACCATCTTTCCGCTGGCGTCCGCAGCCGTGAGGTACACGGTGCCGGATTGCGGCGGAGCCCCGGCGCCGAAGTCCTGAGCGCGATCGCGATCGATGCGTTTCGCACGCTGGGCAAGGTAGGAGGGCGCCAGCATGTCGGTCGCGTGCACCTTCATCTTGCGGGTGTCCGCTACGTGCGCGTAGACGTCCGCGAACGCGAGCTTCATCGCTTCCACCTGCAGATGGATGCTGGCGGCGGAGTCCACCGGCAGCGACGCCACGTCGAAATGGCCCAGCATGCCCAGCGCCATGAGTGCCGAGATGCCCTGGCCGTTGGGCGGGATCTCGTTGAGCGTGTAACCGCGATAGTCCTGGGACACCGGCTTCACCCAGTCCGCACGATGATCTGCGAGATCGGCCGCCGTGAGGGCGCCGCCGGTGGCGCGTGCGAATGCCTCGATGCGCTGCGCCAGAGCGCCCCGATAGAACGACTCGCCTTCCGTGGCGGCGATTTCACGGAGCGTCTTTCCTTGGGCGGGGCAACGGAAATGCTCTCCCGCCTGGGGGGCGCGTCCTCCGGGAAGGAAGGCTTCGGCAAACCCCGGTTCGTTGCGGAAGACTTCCGCCTGGCCGGCCCACTGTCTTGCAATGGTGGGCGAGACGACGAAGCCGCGTTCCGCATACTCGATGGCCGGAGCGAAGACGGTTGCGAGCGGCAGCGATCCGTAGGCCTTCCACAAGGCGATCCACGCGGACACGGCTCCAGGTACCGTCACCGTATCCCATCCTTGCGGCGGCATCGCGGTACGGCCGGCGAATCGTTCGGGTGTCCACGCTGCCGGTGCTCTGCCCGAGGCGTTCAGCCCGTGCAGTCCGTTGCCGTCCCACACGAGCGCGAATGCGTCCGAACCCAGACCGTTCATGACCGGTTCGACCACCGTGAGCGCGGAGGCGGTGGCGACGATGGCATCGATGGCGTTGCCGCCGGCCAGCATGGCGCGAAGACCGGCCTGTGCGGCGAGCGGCTGCGAGGCCGCCACGACATTGGCGGCAAGCACCGGCATGCGTTGCGATGCGTAGGGGAAATCCCAGGTGAAATCGGTCATCGTCAAGACTCCTTGAAAGCCTGCTCCCGCGCCTTGCGGACATTGGGCGCGATGACGACCAGGAGCAGCACGGCGGCCACGGCCAGCAGCGCACCCGACAGCGGCCGGGTCAGAAAAACGGTGGGATCGCCGCGCGAGATGGTGAGCGCACGGCGGAAGTTGTCTTCCAGCATGGGCCCCAGCACGAAGCCCAGCAGCAGCGGCGCCGGTTCGCAATTGAGCTTGATGAAGATGTAGCCCAGCACGCCGAAGCCCGCGGCGAGGAAGACATCCAGCACGCTCGATTGCAGGCTGTACAGGCCCACCACGCAGAAGAGCAGGATCGCCGGGTACAGGAATCGGTAGGGTACCGAGAGCAGGCGCACCCACACGCCGATCATAGGCAGGTTGAGCACCACCAGCATCAGGTTGCCCACCCACATGCTGGCGATCATTCCCCAGAACAGGTCGGGCTGACGGGACATCACCTGCGGCCCGGGTTGAATCCCGTGCAGCGTCATCGCGCCGATCATCAGCGCCATGACGGCGTTGGAGGGGATGCCCAGGGTCAGCATCGGAATGAAGGACGTCTGCGCGCCGGCGTTGTTTGCGGATTCCGGTCCCGCCACGCCCTCGATGGCGCCCTTGCCGAAGCGCGACGGGTCCTTGGCGATGCGCTTTTCCATCATGTAGGCGGCGAAGGAGCCCAGCGTCGCACCGCCTCCGGGCAGTACGCCCAGGAGCGAGCCGATGCCGGTTCCCCGCAGTATCGCGCCCCAGGCCCGGCGCAGTTCCGCGCGGGAGGGCAGCAGTCCGCCGAGCTTCTGCGTGAGGATGTCGCGGTGCTCGCTGCGTTCGAGATTCACGATGATCTCGGCGAAACCGAACAGGCCCATGGCGACGACGACGAACCCGATGCCGTCGGACAGCTCCGGGAAATCGAAGGTGTAGCGCTGATCACCGGTGGTGGTGTCCATGCCCACGAGCCCGAGGAGAATGCCCAGCACGATCATGGCGACCGCCTTGATCAGGGAACCCTGCGCCAGCACCACGGCTGCCACCAGCCCCAGCACCATCAGCGAGAAATACTCGGCGGCGCCGAACTGGAATGCCAGTTCCGCCAGCGGCGGTGCGGCCGCTGCCAGGAGAAGGGTCGCGACGCACCCGGCGAAGAAGGACCCGATGGCGGCGATGGCGAGCGCATGACCTGCGCGTCCGGAGCGGGCCATCGCGTATCCGTCCAGGCAGGTCACCACGGAGGAGGCCTCCCCGGGAAGGTTGACGAGAATGGCCGAGGTAGAACCGCCGTACTGGGCGCCGTAGTAGATGCCCGCGAGCATGATGAGCGCAGAGGTCGGTTCCAGCTGGAAGGTGATGGGCAGGAGCATGGAGATCGTCGCCACCGGACCGATTCCGGGCAGCACTCCGATCAACGTGCCCAGCACGACACCCACGAAGCAGTAAAGCAGGTTGTCCAGGCTCAGCGCCACCTGGAAGCCGAGTGCAAGATGGTTCAGCAGTTCCATCAGGCGCCTCCGCCTTCGGGCCAGAGGGCGATGGGCAGGCCGAGGCCCAGAATGAACACGAGCCATGCCACGAGTCCCAGCACACCGATGAGCACCGCGATCTCCCAGAACCGGCGACCCGTCTGCGCGAATCCGGACAGGAGAATGAGCGCGGCGATGGCCGCGAAGAGACCGAAGCGCTCGAGCATCCAGCCGAAGGCGACGATGGCTCCCAGCACGAGAAGAAGGGGTCGCAGCCGCCAGGCGTCGAGCGGGCCGCCCTGCACCCGCAGACTCGTGAGCGCCACGACCACGCCCAGCCCGAGCAGCAGGATGCCGATGATGCGGGGAAAGTATCCCGGGCCCATGTTGAGCAGGGTGCCGAGCCGGTAGTCGGCTCCGATGAACAGAGCGGCGGCGCCGATCGCAGCGAACAGCATCCCCGCCGCGAAATCTTTCGGGGCGCGCACTCTTCCTCCCATGTTGTTGTCGCTGCCCCTGCGGGAACAGCCGTGACCGGACCGGGGCGCGCATGCATCATCGCCCCGCGGTGAAAGCGGGCCTATTCTTCCACAAGGAGGGCGTGGGGAGCGAGTCCGCAACGAGGCGGCCGGGACCCATTTGATATGATCCGGTCAACATCCACTCAACCGGATACGCGTGGCTTCGTCACAGCGCGATTCAAGGTCCCAGGCCGCAGCCGGTTCGTGCAGGCCCGGAAATCATTTCCGATGACCTGCGCCCTCATCGTGCCGACGCGTTCCGGCTCACCGCATGGCCCAGCTGTTCGCCATACATCCCGTGAATCCGCAGCAGCGGTTGGTCGACCGTGCGGCGGAGATGATTCGCGGCGGTGCGGTCATCGCGTATCCCACGGACTCCTGCTATGCGCTGGGCTGTCATCTTGGCGACAAGGCGGCGGTGGAGCGCATCCGCGCGATCCGGCAGTTCGACGAGACCCACCATCTGACGCTCGTGTGCAGCGATCTGAGCCAGATCGCCCAGTACGCGCGCGTCGACAACCGGCAATACCGGCTGCTCAAGTCGGCCACCCCCGGCAGCTACACGTTCATCCTGCAGGCCACGCGGGAAGTCCCGAGGCGCCTGCAGCACGCGAAGCGTTCGACCATCGGCCTGCGCGTTCCCGATCATCCCGTGGCGCAGGCGCTGCTCGCCGCCCTCGCCGAGCCGCTGCTGTCGGCCACGCTCATCCTTCCCGAGGACTCCCTGCCCCTCAACGACGCGCAGGAAATTCGCAACCGCCTGGAAAAGCGGCTGGATCTCGTCATCGACTCCGGGCCGTGCGGCCTCGATCCGACGACCGTGGTGGACCTCACCGGCGAGGTGCCGGCGCTGGTCCGGCGCGGACGTGGCGACCCGGGAATCTTCGGGCTGGACGGGGAGGATTCTCCCTGAGGCGCCGCATGTTCCGGCCGCAAACCGGGCGGGGCCCGTCGCGCGCACTGCGGGCGGGGTTTTCTCCAATCGAATCACCAAGACTTCCAACGACGGACCGTTTCCATGTTTGTTGATCGCGTTCTCTCCGGCATGCGTCCCACCGGATCGCTTCATCTGGGCCACTATCACGGCGTACTCAAGAACTGGGTGAAGCTGCAGCACGAGCACGAGTGCTACTTCTTCGTGGCCGACTGGCACGCGCTCACCACGCACTACGACTCGCCCGAGGTCATCGAGCAGAACGTGTGGGACATGGTCATCGACTGGCTCGCCGCTGGGGTCGATCCGTCGCAGGCGACGCTGTTCATCCAGTCGTATCTTCCCGAGCACGCGGAACTGCACCTGTTGCTGTCCATGATCACGCCGCTGGGCTGGCTCGAGCGTGTGCCTACCTACAAGGACCAGCAGGAGAAGCTCACCGACAAGGATCTCTCGACGTACGGCTTCCTCGGTTACCCGCTGCTGCAGAGCGCGGACATCCTCGTGTACCGCGCCAATCTCGTTCCGGTGGGGGAGGACCAGGTACCGCACATCGAATTCACCCGCGAGATCGCCCGCCGCTTCAATCACATCTACGGGCGTGAACCGGGCTTCGAGGAAAAGGCGGAAGCCGCGATCAAGAAGCTGGGCGGCAAGCGCGGCAAGCTGTACGTGGAACTGCGCACCCGATTCCAGGAACAGGGCGACCAGGAAGCACTGGAGGCCGCGCGGGCGCTGATCGAAGAAGCGCAGAACCTGTCCATGGGGGACCGCGAGCGGCTCTTCGGCTACGTCGAAGGCGGTGGCAAGATGATCCTCTCCGAGCCCCGCGCCCTGCTGACCGAGGCCTCCCGCATGCCGGGGCTCGACGGCCAGAAGATGTCGAAGTCGTACAACAACACGATCTCCCTGCGGGAGGAGACCGACAGCGTGGTGAAGAAGATCCGCACCATGCCCACCGATCCCGCCCGCGTGCGCCGCACCGACCCCGGCGACCCCGAGAAGTGTCCCGTCTGGCAACTGCATCAGGTCTATTCGAACGACGCCACGAAGCAGTGGGTGCAGCAGGGCTGCCGCAGCGCGGGCATCGGCTGTCTCGACTGCAAGCAACCGGTGATCGACGGCGTGCTCGAGGAGCAGAAGCCCATGCGCGAACGGGCGCAGCCTTTCATGGAAGATCCGACGCTCGTGCGCACCATCATCGCCGACGGCGTGGAGAAGGCGCGCGAACTCGCGCAGGAAACGATGCGCGACGTGAGGGAGGCGATGGGCCTCAAGTACGGGCCTTGATCTCAGGCCCTAGACCCTGGACCCTGGACCCTGGACCTCGGACCCGCCAAGTCGGGTGGTACGGTTTCCGGGCTTTGCAGTCTCGGCTGCGGGAGACCGTTCTTTTCGTTCACGAGGCTGATCGCGCATGGCGATGGCCGCTGAAAGCGCCGGACCGGCGGAAGGTCCGGCCGGATGCATCGGGAGGAAATCTTGGACAACGTTGCCATCACCGGCAGGGGCGTGATCTCGTCCATCGGACACGATCTGCAGACGTTCAATGCCGGTCTGCTTGCCGGGAAAGTGGTCGCCGGTCCTGCGCCCTGGAAGACGGGACACGAGAACATCTGGATGTCGCTGATCGAGAATTTCGATGCGCTCGACTGGATGGAGGACCGCGTGATGCGCAACTCCGCCCGGTTCGCACACTATGCGATCGCAGCGGCAGTCCAGGCGGTGAAGGACTCCGGCATCGAGACGTTCGATCCGATCCGCACGGCAGTGATTGTCGGCAGCGCGCTGGGTGGCGTGGACTGGCATGCCGAGAACCAGGCTCTGCTGGATGACGAAGGGCCGGAGGCCATCTCCTCCAAGTTCATGGCCAATTCGCTCCTCAACATGCCGGCCGCCCACATCGCGTTGCGCTTCGGGCTGCACGGTCCGCAACTCTCCATCGCCACCGCGTGCGCGTCGTCGCACGACGCGATGGGACTCGCGGCGCGGATGATCGAATCGGGCGAGATCGACGTCGCGATCGCAGGGGGCACGGACTGCCCGGTGAGTCCGCTCGTCTTCTTCGGCGCCCGCAACAACAAGATGTTCACGCCACAGCCGGACCCGTACAAGACGTGCCGGCCCTTCAACGTGGAGCGCTTCGGCGTCATGCTGGGCGAGGGTGCCGGCATGTTCGTCCTCGAACGGGCGGACAGGGCGCGCAGGCGCGGCGCGACGATTCACGGCCGTTTGCGCGGCTATGCCACGCTGGCGGACGGTTATCACCCGTCCTCGCCCGAACCCGAGGGACGGTGGGAACAGCGCGTGATGGAGATGGCCATCGCCGACGCCAGGTTGCCGGGCGGAGTGGACGACGTGGATGCCGTGGTGGCGCATGGAACGGGCACGCCCGTCGGAGACATCGCGGAACTGTCGGCCCTGAACCGTATTTTCGGAAACCGCACCGAACCGTTGCGCGTGATGTCACCCAAGGGCAATTTCGGCCACCCCCACGGTCCGGCGGGTGCCCTGGGTCTTCTGGCCGGCATGCTGGGCATGAGCGAGGGTGCGGTGCTGCCCACGGCCGGTACTCACGACAAGCGCGAATTGATGCCCGAGGTCGGCAGGGTTGCACGCGGTGATCAAGGAACCCGCACCGGGCGCGATCGACGTGCTGCAGGTCAACGCGTTCGGATTCGGCGGGCAGAATGCGTCGCTGGTGGTGAGCCGGGAGTAGGGGGCGGCTGTGGCCCTCGGGATGTCTCTGCGGCAGGTCCCGGACGCACGATCCTCGCCGAGCGGGAGGGTCCGGACCGCCGGACAGTGTTCCGGCGGCTGCTATCGATCTGCACTCTCGCAGCCGGTCCCCTTCCCCTTCAAGGAGAAGGACAGGATGAGGATGGGGGCGACGGGGTTTGGCACTCAGCGGGCAGTTTGAGTGGGAACCCACCCCCACCTCCGCTCCTCCACTCCACCCCGAAAAGTCTCCGACTTTCCGGGGGCCCCGGCCTGAAGGGGAGGAGAGTTTCGTGCGCTTCGCGCCTCTCGGAATGCCCACCCCCACCTCCGCTCCTCCACTCCACCCCGAAAAGTCTCCGACTTTCCGGGGGCCCCGGCCTGAAGGGGAGGAGAGCTTCACCCACCTTCGCGCCTCTCCAGATCCGCGCGGTCTTGTCGGTGGCAGCAGGTCCCTTCCCCTTCAGGGGGAAGGACAGGATGGGGGTGGGCCTGCCCGGTTCGCGCCATCGCGCGCATCGACCACCCTGGTGCCAGAATGTATCGCGCTCCACCGCATGCCGCCCCTCGCGTGAATCCCATGTTCTGGCTCAATAAATTCATCGCTGCCCTGATCCTGCCTCCGCTCGGGCCGCTGCTGCTTTCCTTTCTGGGGCTGGCGCTCATGCGGCGGACGAAGAAACTGGGAAAGCTCATGGCGTATGCAGGGCTGTGGATCCTGCTGCTCCTCTCGGTTCCCGTCGTCTCCGGCGTACTGTCGTGGGCCATTGCGGAGGGAGAACCGCTCGTTGCGGACCGGGGCCGCGATGCGCAAGCCATCGTCCTGCTCGGCGGCGGGATCATCAAGCGTGCGCCGGAGTACGGCGGAGACTGGCTGGCCCCGCTGAGTCTGGAACGCGCCCACTACGGGGCCTTTCTCGCGAAACAGCGCAGACTGCCGATCCTCGTGGCTGGCGGAGTGGTACGGGAAGGAAGACCGGAGGCCGACGTGATTTCCGACGTCTTGGACCGCGACTTCGGCGTGCCGGTGAAATGGCGTGAAACGCAGTCCCGGAACACGCACGAGAACGCCCTCAACGCCGCGCGCATCCTGCACCCGCTGGGCATCCGCCGCGTGCTGCTGGTGACTCACGGTGTCGACATGCGGCGGGCGCGCCGCGAAATGACGGCCGCGGGTTTCGAGGTCACTCCCGCGCCGACCTTCGTGCCGGATCTCGCGATCGAATCGGTGTGGGACTTCGTGCCCAACATGTCCGCCTATCGCGGAAGCTCGCTCGCGATCTACGAGATGCTGGGCAACCTCAAGGCAACGATCGACGGTCTGCCCTGAGCGGGGGCTGTTGGACGTTTCGATAGCGGGAGCCGGTCGAGCCGTTCGCGTGCGGTCCCGGTTCCCGAAGCGACGACGCGGGCCCGCCGATCAGAGATCGTCCAGCGCGCTGCGAACGAGCTGGCAGGCCTTGTCCGCGTCGTCCAGCGCATCGGCCAACAGCAGGGCGAGCTTGGTCAGGAAGAGTTCCGACTTGTCCGCGCCGGCCTCGTCGATGGCTTGTGCAAGGACGTCGTAGAGACGTTCGAGGTCGCTCTGGTTCATGGTGCAGGCACCGCCGCGGTGTCGTGAGCGAGCGCGCGGTGGAATGCCGCCGCAAGCCGCGCAGGTGTTGGCGCGAGCCAGCGGGCGCACACGTGCTGATCGGGCCGGACGAGATACGCCGCACCCGCGCTCTCGACGCCGTACTTCTGCCACGCATGTCCCGATGCGTCGGTGACGGTCACGTCTGCGCCGTACACCGACCCTTCGCCCTGATTGCCGATCGCGATGACCTGCAGCGGCATTCCGATCGTTCTGAGCGACGCGATGGTGTTCCGTATCGCTGCCGGCACCTCGCCGCCCTCCGTGAAGTGAAGAAACTGGAATGCGGGGCCGAAGCGATCCAGCAGGTGCCGATGCTGGCCGAGCCGGATATTGGGCACGGCCGCGCCTTTCACCGGTCCGGCGCGGAACAGTCCGTCGTCGTCATCTCCGGCGTTGAGTGCGGAATCGAGATACTCGTGCGGGCGGGACGTGCGCCAATGGAACAGCGGCCGCACGAACGCGTGCTGCAGCGAAAGCGAAAGCGTGGCGTCCCGCAGCAGCCGGAATCCGCGGGTCGGCGGCGTCATGAACCGGGTGCTCTTGCCTGCCTCGTCGATGATCTCGCGGGCGGCCGTGACGCGCTCCCGGGAATAGGTCTCCAGCAGCGAGGGCGAAGACCAGCCGTTCACCACGCACGCGAGTTTCCACGCGAGATTGTTGCTGTCCTGCCAGCCCGTGTTGGCACCCCGCACGCCGAAGATGGGCAGCAGATGGGCCGAGTCTCCGGTGAATGCGACGCGTCCGTGCACGTACTGCGGCAGGGTCATCGCACGGGCGGAATAGACGGAAGACCAGTCGAGTTCCCACGGCAGATGCCCCATGCCGATCATGTCCAGCTGCGCGGCGATGCGGGCGCGCAATGATTCGGGCGCGAGCGCCTGTTCCGGCTCCTCGCCCGGAGGCAACTGGTAGTCGATGCGCCACAGGTCACCGGGCTGGCGATGCATGAGCACCGTGTTGCCCGGATTCCACGACGGATCGAAGAAGGCCAGCCGTTCGGTGGGCAGATCGATGTCGATGCGGATGTCGGCGATGACGAACCGGCCCTCGTAGGCATCGCCTTCCATCTTGAGTCCCAGCAACTGGCGGACGGTGGAGCGCGCGCCGTCCGCCGCGATGACCCAGTCGGCATCCATCCGGTACGGTCCTGCGGGCGTGTCCACGTCCAGGCCGACCCCCGCGTCGTTCTGCGCAAGGCCGGTCACGCGGTTTCCCCAACGCAGTTCGATACGCGGTTCGCGCGAGATCGCGCCGACGAGATAGTCCTCCACGTACTGCTGCTGGAGGTTGATCATCGGAAAGAAACGGTCGTCCTCGTCGTAGGGCGCCTCGAGGCGGAAGACACGCTCGCCGCGGTAGAACGAATTGCCGAACCGCCAGGGCAGACCCTTTTCGCAGATGCGCTCGGCCACGCCGACCTGCTGCAGGATCTCGAGCGAACGGCGGGTGAACACGATGGCACGGCTGCCGTCGCAGACCTGCCGCTCGGATTCGAGGACGACGCAGGGAACCCCGAAGCGGGCGAGATCCAGCGCAGCGGCGAGGCCGATGGGACCCGCCCCGACGATGACGACCTTGCGCCGCTCACCCTGGCGTTGCAGGGTCGATGAAGGCTGGAACGCGGGGAAGACCCGGTACCGGTAATACAGGGAGCGTCTGGGTTCGGTGCTCGGCTGATGCATGCGCGCTCGTGCTCGTGATTCCACGCCGAGCGCATGATAGCCCTGCGCCCCGAGGCTGTCACCGATCGGCGACGCCCCGGATGCCGGGCGTCAGAAAGATCGCGGCATGCCCAGCAGGTGTTCGGCCACGTAGGACAGGATGAGATTGGTGGAGATGGGGGCCACCTGGTACAGGCGGGTCTCGCGGAATTTCCGTTCCACGTCGTACTCGCACGCGAAACCGAAACCGCCGTGAAACTGCAGGCAGGCGTTGGCGGCTTCCCAGGACGCCTTGGCCGCGAGGTATTTCGCCATGTTGGCCTCGGCGCCGCAGGGCTGGTGCGCGTCGAACAGCTCGCACGCCTTCCAGCGCATGAGATTGGCCGCCTCCACCTCGATGTACGCTTCCGCAATGGGAAACTGCACGCCCTGGTTCTGCCCGATGGGGCGGCCGAACACCACCCGCTCGGATACGTACTTCGACACCTTGTCGACGAACCAGTAGCCGTCGCCGATGCACTCCGCCGCGATCAGCGTCCGCTCGGCGTTGAGCCCGTCGAGGATGTACTTGAAGCCCTGGCCTTCCGTGCCGATGAGGTTCTCGGCGGGGATCTCCAGGTCCTCGAAGAACAGTTCGTTGGTCTCGTGGTTCACCATGTTCGGGATCGGCCGCACGGTGAGGCCGCGGCCGATCGCCTCGCGCAGATCGACGATGAAGATCGACATGCCCTCCGACTTCTTCTTCACCTCGGCAAGCGGCGTCGTGCGCGCGAGCAGGATCATGAGATCGGAGTGCTGCACGCGAGAGATCCACACCTTCTGCCCGTTCACCACGTAGCGGTCGTCCTTGCGAACGGCGGTCGTCTTGAGCTTCGTGGTGTCCGTGCCTGTGGTGGGTTCGGTCACACCCATGGATTGAAGCCGCAGTTCGCCGCTCGCGATCTTCGGCAGGTAGCGTTGCTTCTGCTCGTCCGAACCGTGCCGCAGCAGCGTGCCCATGTTGTACATCTGACCGTGGCAGGCGCCCGCATTGCCGCCGCAGCGGTTGATTTCTTCCATGATGACCGAGGCCTCCGCCAGCCCCAGCCCGGACCCGCCATACTCTTGCGGGATGAGCGCCGCAAGCCAGCCCGCGCCCGTCAGGGCGTTCACGAATTCTTCCGGATAGGCGCGCTGTTCGTCGATCCTGCGGAAGTATTTTGTCGGAAACTGTGCGCAAAGATCGCGAACGGTGTCGCGGATGTCCTGATATTTCGGCATGGGTGTTCCGTCGTCTCGAATCGCCGCGTCAGTCCAGCTCGGCGGTGGCGTCCATGGTCAGATGGCCTTCGTGGTCGCGTGTCCACAGCGCAGCACGGTGGCCGTCCTCGATCCGCCCGCACACCGTGAAGCGGTGGATGTCGAAGACGGGCCGCACCGCGCGGAAGGAGAATTTTCGAACCGCCCGCTCCGGCGCCTGGCGCCGCAGCAGATCCACGAGCAGCGTCGCGATGAGCGGCCCGTGCACGATGAGTCCGGGATAGCCTTCCACCTCCGTGACATACGTGCGGTCGTAGTGGATGCGATGGCCGTTGAAGGTCAGGGCGGAGTACCGGAAGAGCAGCACCGGATCGGGCGCGATCTCGCGTGAGAAGGCTTCGCCGGCGGGCGCGGGCTGGGCGGGCGGAGCGGACTGTCCGGGCTGGGGGTTGTCGCGATAGACGATGTCGTGCTCTTCGTGGATCACCAGTTCGTTGCCGACGCGGTAATCGTGGTGCACGCCCACGAAGACCAGCGTGCCGCTGCGTCCCTGCTTGCCTTCCACGGACGCGATGGTCGATGTCCGCTTGACTTCGTCGCCGATGGCGAGCGGGCGGCGGAACTCCAGCCGGCCGCCCGCCCACATCCGCCGGGGCAGTTCCACCGGCGGCAGGAATCCGCCCCGCTTCGCGTGACCGTCGGGACCGATCTCGCTGTGGCGGGCCTGGGGGGTGAAGTAGAGCCAGTGCCACAGCGCGGGCAACGGCGTCCCCGGGCGGGGCTGCGGGTCATCCCGGTCGAGCGTGGCCGACATCATCGCGACGGGCGCGGCCGTCACCGTGTCCTGCCGGTCTTCGGTGCGGCCGATCCACTGTTTGAGAGCATCGAGATCCATGGGAAATGTCTTGGGTCGGCAAACCGCAAGCATGGCGTGACGGCGTGCAAAGGGCAATGCGGCAGTGCCGGGCCTGCAGACGGGCAGGACTACCGGCGCAGGAGGGCGCCCACGGCCCAGGAGAGACCGGCGACGGCGACCATGCTGAGCACCAGGACCGGGCCGAACGGCTGGTCCAGGTGCAAGGCCAGCTCGAAGGCGGTGACGTAGCTCGTCATGCCCGTGACGAGGGAGATCGCCAGGGCGCGTTTCCAGCTCCGCCCCCAGGTCCAGGCGATCATCGAAGGGATGAACACCAGGCTGAACGCGGCCATCACGCCGATGCTGGCGGTGGCCAGCGAGATGCCGGCGGCCACCAGGAGATCGAACACCAGGTGGTAGCGCTGCGGCGAAAGCCCGCTCGCCCGGAAGAAATCGGGAAACATGCGTTCCAGCAGCAGCTTGCGGGAAAGCCACCGCAGCAGTGCCAGCGCCACGACGGAAAAGCCCGCGACGCTCCAGAGGTGCTCGGTGCCGGTGAAGTAGAGCTGGCCGTCGAACAGCGCGTGACCCAGGTGATCGGCGAAAGGGGCGTTCGACAGCATCAGGATCGAGGCTCCCCAGGCGCCCACCATCAGCAACGCATAGCCGTTGTTGCCCGAGCGCGAAAGCCACGACTTGGTCGCCGCGGCGAAGCCGGCCGCGCTGAAGCTGCCCAGGAGCACCGGCAGCCCGGAAATCGCCGCGGCCAGCGAACCCGCTGCGGCGAGCTGCGCGAACGCCAGCGATGCCAGCCATTCCTCGCGCAGCCGCAGATACATGCCCAGCAGCGGGAGCACGACGGACAGGAAGAGCCCGGTCAGGAAAGGAACGAGGAAGAGCGGCTCGTGGATCGTGAGAAAGCTCATCGCGGTGCCAGCTCCACGATGCGCGTGGCGACCGATTCGACGAACCGGCGGTCGTGGCTCACGAGCACGAAGCCGCGCGCCCGATCGCGCGCCTTGAGCGCGGTCTCCAGCAGCCCGACGCCCGCCGGGTCCACGTTGTTCGTCGGTTCGTCGAGCAGGACGAGCTGGGCCGGCGAGGCGAAGCTCGCCCAGACCTGCAGGAACTGCAGCTGGCCGCCCGAGAGTTCCGAAAGCCGCCGCGAAAGGAGCGGTCGCGTCTGCTCCGGAAGCGTCGACACATCCGCATTGGTGAGCGACAGCAGTTCCCGGCCCGACAGAGGCACACTGCGAACGGGGAGCGGGTTCTGGTGCTGGTGCGCCACGCGCAGACCGGGGCGGCGGCGAACAGTACCGGAGAACACCCGCGCGCTGCCTCCGACAGCGTTGAGGAGCGTGCTCTTGCCGGATCCGTTCGGACCCCAGAGCGCGACGACTTCGCCCGGCTCGACGGACAGCGTCACGGGCCCCATCACGGGCCGGTCATAGCCGGCCGTGACGGCGTCCAGCGCGATGAGAGGATCGGAAGGCAAGGAGCGATTCGGGTCGAGGGTTGTACCGGGGGCTCGCGGCGGCTGGATTATAGGAACCCATGGCCGGGGAGGGGAGGCTCCGGCGCCCGCAAGGCCGCCGGAGACGACACCGGAATCAGGCGCCCAGAGCGGTCAGCATCCGGCGGATGGCGTCGTCGAACATGCCGAAGAGGTCCTTCGCGCCCTCGGAACCGCCGACGGTGGCGGGCAGCATGACGGCGGGCACTTTCGTGTGTTCGGCGAGCCATTCGGACGCCTGGGGCGACTGATAGGACGAGCGCAGGATGAGTCGTGCCGGGTCCGACGGCTGCCGCTGGACGAGATCGTTGAGATGCGACGACGTCGGTTCCACGCCGGGCTTGGGTTCCAGGGTTCCCAGTTCCTTCATGCCCAGGAACTCGAACAGATAGGCGAAATTCTTGTGGTGCTGGATCACGCCGACCCCTTTCAGGGGAGCCCCCTGCTGCGCCCAGCGCGCCGTGGCGGCGCTCCAGCGCGAGGTGAAATCCGCCAGCCGGTTCTTGTATTCCGCATCGCCCGCCGGGTCGAGCTGCGACAGGCGCTTCGCGATCTCGTTGGCGCCGAGCTGCACCTGCCGCGGCCCCCACTGGATGTGTGGATTGCCCGCCGGATGCACGTCCCCCATCGCGCGGTCGACGGACGCCGGCACTTCGATGCGTGGCACGACGCTCGCGACGGCGAGGTATCCCGGCTTGCCCAGCTGCACCTTGTCGTTGCCCGACTGGCTCAGCACCATCGGCAACCAGCCCACCTCCAGCTCCGCGCCAGTGCAGACGACGAGATCGGCCATGCGGGCCCGCGCAATCAGGCTCGGTCTCGCCTGGATCCGGTGGATGTCCTGCATTGCCGTGGTGGCGACGTAGATGCTGGCGCGGCTCCCCGCGACTTCGCGTACGAGCGAGGCCCATTCCGGTTCGCACGCGAACACTTCCAGGGCCGAGCGGGCAGGCAATGCCGCCATCAGGGCGACGGCCAGCGCAATGCGCAAGATGATCTTCATGTTTCGGTTCCTTTGCCTGTGCGTGACCGCCTCAGAAGCGGTGCGCGCCGTGCGCGCCCAGGCTGTAGACGTATTGGAGGAAGACGATGGTGTCGCCGATCGTCTCGCCGGTGGCGATGTCCTGGCGCGAGCGGTCCCGGGCGAACTGCAGGCGGATGCGGCTGAACTCGCTCGGGTTGTAGTCCATCATCACCGTCCAGCGATTGGGATCGAAGCCTGGGGGCGTGAGGTTTGCCGCATTGGCGTTCAGCGACACGGTTCCGGCGGAGAGCCGGTCGTACCGCAGGCCGGTGCGCCAGTAGGGGTGGAACTGGTAGACGCCTTGCATGAACCAGCCGGATTGCTTCGCGCGCATGGCGTCCGTCGTCGCCGCGCCGGCGGTGTCGAAGGTGAAGTCGCCGTCCAGCTTGCGCTGGTAGAACTCGCTCACGAACTTGAAGTTCCGGTACTTGGGGTTCCCGTCGGGCGCCCATTTCCAGACGAAATCTCCGCCCGTGATGCGTTGCCGGCCCGCGAACAGATTCACGAGCCCGGTCAGATCGTCATAGTCGAAGAGTGTCACACCGTCGGTCGTGGTCCGCTGGCGCAGGTGCGACGCCCCCACCTGCCAGCTGTGCGAGTCGCCGAGATCGCCCCCGACCTTGACGAAGAAGGTCTCGGAACTCTTGCCGTTGCTGTTGCGTTCGATCTCGCCCATCCCGGCGAATTCGCGGCCACGGCCCAGTTCCGCCCCCAGCTGCACGAAGACCGGAAGCGGCGCCACCCAGCGCAGCTGCACGCCGTCGTCGCCGTAGTTCTTGCCCAGGAATGCGCGCTGCACCAGCGAGGCGTCCGTGAAATCCCACGCATGCGGGTGAACGGAGTTCCAGTATCCGAGGCCGCTGAAGAAACGTCCGCCCTTGACCGTGAGTCCGTAGCCCAGGGCCGTGGTTTCGACGAACGCTTCCTCGACCTCCACCTCGTTCTCGGGCGTCAGTGCCGCGAGCAGGGCGCCACGGAAGTAGGGGTCGATGTTGGAAGAGAGGAACAGTTCCGATTCGCCCAGCGAGGGTCCGCGTCCGATGATCTCGCTCGCCCCGCTGCCGTGGAAGCCGGTGATCTGGGCCGTGGCATCCTTGCCGTAGCGGCCCCAGCTGCCGTTGAGGATGAGCGAGATGCCGGGATTGAGTGCGTTTTGCGACACTGCAGGCTGGGCGCCGGTCGCCGCAGGCGGCTGAGCCTGCTCCACGGTGCGCTGGGCGGATTCTTCCGCGCGGGTGGCCGAGGCCGTGGCCTGACGCGCGGCTTCCTCCGCTTTTCTGGCGGCGGCTTCCGCCGATTTCAACTGATCCTCGAGCGCCTTGATGCGGGTCTCGTAGGTATCGCGCAGTTCCTGGATCTGCCGGCGGATCTGATCGAGATCGGCATTCTGCGCCGAGGCGATGGCAGGTGCGCCGATCGCCACGGCGAGTGCCGTGACGATGAGTGACTTCTGCATGGAGGACTCCCGTTGAACACTGAAGTACGTCGCGGCGGCGTCGTACCGGTCGCGGCTCGGCTGTCAAACGGGGATGAACGGAGGGGCCCGGGATCGGAAGGCGGGGTGATGGAAGATGCGGACGCCCGTTTCCAGGACTTCGAATCCGCGGACTGCGCCGAAGCGGGCCGCGGCGAACACCGTGACCTCCGGAGCCGAACCCTGCAGTTTGGCGAACGAGAGGCACTCGTCGCAGGCGTAGAGGGTGGCGGTCTTGTCCTGCTGAGCGCCTTGCGTCTGTCCGGCCAGATGCGCGGCCAGATGCGCGATGCCGGACTGTTGTGCGAACGCGAACGCTATGGCGACGAACGCGTGCAGGAACAGTGATTTCAGGCGGCGGTGCATGGCGGGACAGCGAATGCGCAACTCGGTCGGGTCGAGCCGCAGTCTAGAGCACTGCCTGCAACTTTGTCACGTTTGCCGTCGGATGGCGGCGTGCGTGCCGCCGCGGGCCTGACGTTGGAGGCACGGACGATGTTGCGCTGCAATGACCGAGGTCCTGCCCTTCTCCGGGAAGGCCCCATCGGCGCGTTCCGGGCTGTCCGGCGAGCCCGATCCGTGCCGGGCCTGTTCCTGCCTTGAACCGCCTGTCGTGGCAAAAAACGAAGGTGCGGGCCCGCAGCGTTCTCGTCCTTTCCACAGGAGCCCCGCGGCCGGTTCTGTTGGGGGCGCTGTTGGAATTGCCGGGGTGGTCGCGACGAATCCGGGGATCTCGCGATGACCATTTTTCGGCAAGGAACTGGCGACGATTTGACTACCGTCAAGTTCGAGAGCGAGTCGCCGATAGTTGGCTTCTCAAGACGCGACCCCGCCCAACGTCCCGCGCGGCGCGCATGTTCCAACGGATGAAGCATCGGCGCCCATCGCCTCGCGCCTGAACGCCATTGTCTGAAGCGCGGTAGGGGTGCCGCGCCGGCTCGGGCCGTCAGTGGCCGGAGAGCTTTCACGAGGGGTATCGATGAAGTCACTCAGCACACGTCTCACCATCTTTCTTGCAGCGACGCTCGCGGTCAGCGCCCTGCTGCTCACTTCGCTCACGTATCTGAGCATGCGCCAGAACGTCCTCGAGACGCTGGAGCGCGAGGTCGGTGCCGCCACGGACCAGCAGAAGTCGAGCGTGGCCGCCTGGCTGGCTTCCAAGCGCCGGATCATCGAAGCGACCCTCCCGGCTGCCTTCGAACCGGACCTGAAGGCGAAACTGCAACGGGCAGCCGCCTCGGGTGCCTTCACCAACGTCTACGTGGGCTACCCTGACAAGTCCTTCCTGCAGGGCAGCGACATGCCTTTGCCCCCGACGTTCGACCCGACCGTTCGGCCGTGGTGGAAAGCGGTGATGGAGAAGCAGGCCATGGTCGTGACGCCGCCGTTCATGAGCGTCGGCGACAAGAAGCTCGTGGTATCGGTGGCCGGTCCGGTCATGCGCAATGGCCAGATCGCCGCGATCATGTCGTCGAATACGCTGCTGGACGAGATCGTCTCCGGCGTGCTGGGCATGAAACTGGTGGGCGACAGCCACGCCTTCCTCATGGGCAAGGATGGAACGCTCATCGCCTACCGGGACGAGAGTGCGGTACTGAAGCCCGTGACCAATCTCATGCCCGATCTCACGGCCGACAGGATCGCGTCCATCGCCGCCAGCGGCAAGATGGAAGAGGTCAGGATCGGGGATCAGCTCCGCTATCTGGAACTGCGGCAGATTCCGGACTCCGACTGGTACCTCGGGGTGGTGGTGGATCGCGCCGCCGCCTTGGCGCCGCTCAACAAGCTGCTCTATGCCCTGATCGGTGCGACCGTCGTGGTGCTGGCCGTGGTGTGCGCGCTGGCGGTGGTCGGCACCCGACGCATGCTGAAGGAACTCGTCTCCCTGCGGCAGGCGATGCAGGAGATCGCCCAGGGGGCGGGAGATCTCACCGTGCGGTTGCCGGTGAGAAGCGAGGATGAAGTGGGTCAGGCGGCGGGAGCCTTCAACCAGTTCCTGGAGCGGCTGCACACGATGTTCCGCGAGGTGCGCGAGCAGTCCAGCGGCGTGCACGGCGAAGTCGGCGGCGTCGCGGCCACCACGTCCCGTCTGGCACTCGACTTCAACCGGCAGACGGACGAGATGAGCGCCACGGCGGCGACCATCGAGCAGGTGACCGTCAGCATCAATCACATTGCGGATACGGTGCGCGAGACCGAAACGGCCATGCGCACCGCCGATACCGAGTCCATCCGCACCGCGGAATCCGTCCAGGAAGTCACTCGCGAGATCAGCCGCGCGGCAGAAACCATGGGGGGACTCTCCACGGTGGTGAGCCGTCTCGGCAGCCGCTCCGACGAGATCGCCGGCATCGTCGGTGCCATTCGCGGCATCGCCGACCAGACCAATCTGCTGGCCCTCAATGCCGCCATCGAGGCGGCCCGTGCAGGCGAAAGCGGGCGTGGTTTTGCGGTGGTGGCGGACGAAGTGCGCAAGCTCGCGGAACGAACGGCGGAATCCACGGTGGAGATCGGCCGCATGATCGACGCCATCCGCAGCGAGATGAGCAGCGCCGTCACGGGCATGGAAGACGCGCAGAAGATCGTCTCCTCCGGCGCGTCGCTGGCAGACGAGGCGTCGTCGCGCATCCAGGTGATCCGGGATCGTGTCGCGGACGTGATGGCGCGGATCCGCGACATCTCGGGTGCCACCACCGAGCAGGCCACAGCCACGAGCGAAATGGCCAAGCGCGCGGAACAGGTGCACGCAATGATCCAGGGCAGCGGTCACGCGCTGCAGGAGACAGAGCGCTCGCTGCAGGCGGTCAACGACCGCGCGAATCAGCTGGGGCAACTCGTGGGGCGGTTCCGGCTGTAAGACCCCGCCATCGGCCGCGGTCCATGGGGACCGGGGCCGGAGTTCGGGCGAAGCGCGGCTTTCAGCCGCGCTTCGTGCTTTTCATGATCCGCTCGGCCTTGAGAATGATCGGGCGATCGACCATCTTCCCGTCCACGGCGACCGCGGCTCCCGCCGCCTTCTCGGCGGCGCTCAGCACCCGCTCGGCCCATGCCACTTCGTCGGCGGTCGGCGCGAATGCGGCGTTCACCAGAGGCACCTGGCGCGGGTGGATGCAGAGCTTGGCACCGAAGCCGAGCTTCTTCGCACGCAGTGTGTCGGCCTGCAGCATCTCGGGGTCGTCGATTTCCGTGCAGACGCCGTCCACTGGAGGCTGCAGGCCCGCGATGCGGGAATCCAGGACCAGACGGGAGCGGAAGTACAGGAGTTCGTCCCCTTCGCCGTCGATACCCAGATCCACCTGGAAGTCGATGCTGCCGAACAGCAGGCGCTGCACGTGGGGCGTCTTCGCCAGCTCGCGCACGCGGTCGAATCCAACGGCCGTCTCGATGAGCGGCAGGAGCACGCGGCCGTTGTCGCGGCACAGGTCCACGAGTTCCCCGTCGAGGTGTTCGGCCTTGGGCAGCACGATGCCGGCGACGCCAGGCATGCGGCACAAGGCCACGTCGGCCTGGTGCCAGGGCGTTTCGGCGGCATTCACCCTGACCAGGACGGGGTGTGCGGGCGAGAGCCAGGCGGCGAGCGATGCCCGCGCCTGATCCTTCTGATCGGGCGGAACGGCATCCTCGAGATCGACGATGACCGCATCGGCGTCCGCATTGCAGGCGCGTTCGAACCGTTCCGGGCGGTTGCCAGGCACGAAGAGATAGGAGCGGGCGATGGATGTCATGGCCGCTCCGTCAGATGGCCCGCTGCGCGCGCAGCGACGCGATGGCCGCGGCGTCGTAGCCGATCTCCGCGAGGATCGCCTCGGTGTGCTGGCCGATCGACGGGATGGCATCCATGCGCGGTTCGAAGGAATCCGGCATGCCGGGCGGCAGCAGGGCCTTGATCGGACCCGCAGGTGAGTCGACGTCCACGATCCGGTGGCGCGCGGCGAGCTGTCCGTGTTCCCAAAGGTCGTGCATGTCGTTCATGCGCGCGTTGCCGATCTGGGCGGCGTCCAGCCGGGCGACCACTTCTTCCGCGGTGAGCGAGGCGAACGTCTCGACGATGATCGCTTTCAGCTCGTCACGGTTGGAAGATCGCAGAGGTCCCTTGCAGAAACGCGGATCGCCGGTCAGTTCGGGCTTCTTCAGCACCTTCTCGCAGAAGGTGGCCCACTCGCGCTCGTTCTGAAGGCCCAGCATCACGGACTTCCCGTCGCCGGCGGGGAAGGGGCCGTAGGGATAGATCGTCGCGTGCGATGCACCTGCGCGCGGTGGCGGCGGGGCCCCGTCGTAGGCGTAGTAGAGGGGAAAGCTCATCCACTCGGTCATGGACTCCAGCATCGAGATGTCGATGCGGCAGCCCTTGCCCGTGCGGCCGCGCTGGATGATGGCGGCGAGGATGTTCGTATAGGCGTACATGCCCGCGGAGATGTCGACGATGGAACAGCCCGCCTTTGCCGGCTGGTCGGGTGTGCCGGTCACGGAGAGGAGTCCCGATTCGCTCTGGATGAGCAGGTCGTAAGCCTTCTTGTCGCGATAGGGGCCGTCGGCACCGTACCCGGACACGTCGCAGACGATGAGGCGGGGGTACTTGTCCTTGAGCGCGTCGTAGCCGTAACCCATCCGGTCTGCCGCGCCCGGGGCCAGGTTCTGGATCAGCACGTCCGCGTTCGCGAGGAGCTTGTGGATGATGACCGAAGCTTCTGGATGCTTGAGGTCCAGCGTGAGGCTTTCCTTCGAGCGGTTGGTCCACACGAAGTGCGAGGCCATGCCCTTCACGCGCGTGTCGTAGCCGCGGGCGGGGTCACCGACTTCGGGCCGCTCGATCTTGATGATGCGCGCGCCCAGTTCGGCGAGCTGGCGGGTGCAGAAAGGGGCCGCGATGACGTGCTCGAGCGCGACGACAGTGATTCCGTCCAGGGGACGCATGGCTGCTGCTCCGGTGTGTCCGTGAATCCCGGCCGGATCGGGGGCCGGAGGCGGGTCGTTCTCGCGGCCGGAGGCTGCACGGAAAACACGCCCCGGGGCCGGTTCGCCCAGGGTGGAAAACCGCGAATGTTAACGGAGTGCGAGACGACGGGGGACCCGCGGGACCGGGATTGCTCCCGTCCGGGGTGGCGGGAATCGCGGCACGGGTCCGCTGCCGGCCGTGGCACCGGGCTGCGGCCGGCACCCGCTCAGAGGTCGATCACCACCTTGCCGAAGTGCTTGCCGTCCTGAAGGTGCTGGAAGGCCTCCGCGCCGCGCGCCAGCGGAAAGCGGGAATCCACCACCGGCCGCAGACCGTGCGCGGCGATGGCGCGGTTCATCGCTTCGAAGCGGGCACGCGATCCCACCGCGATCCCCTGGATGCGGATCATCGGCCCCAGGACGGCGCGCAGCGGGATGTCGGCCCGGTATCCGGCCACGAAACCCACGACTCCCACGAAGCCCCCGAACGCGAGCGAGGCCAGCGATTTCTCCAGGGTGCCGCCCGCCGTTTCCACGACGATGTCGACTCCGCGCCCGCCCGTGGCTTCCTTGACGGCCAGATGCCAGTCGGGGTTCGTGCGGTAGTTGATGCCGGTTTCCGCGCCCAGGTCGCGCACGCGTGCCAGCTTCTCGTCGCTCGACGAGAGCGCGATGACCCGGGCGCCGGCCAGCCTGGCGAACTGCAGCGCGAAGATCGCGACACCGCCCGTGCCCTGGACCAGCACCGAGGCGCCCGGCTTGACGCCTCCTTCCTGCAACGTCGACCACGCCGTGAGCGCGGCGATGGGCAGCGTGGCGGCTTCCGCATCCGTCAGGTGGGCGGGAACGCTCACGGCATCCTCGGCTGGCACGGCGATGTACTCCTGCAGCACGCCGGACAGCGGACCGCCGAGCGTACGCTGGGTGCGCATCTCGGGCGTCGGGTAACCGTCGTACCAGGTCTGCGTATAGATGGGCATCACGCGGTCGCCCACCTTGAAGCGGGTGACTTCCGGGCCGACCGCCACGACTTCTCCGCAGGCGTCGGACGCGGGCACGTAGGGCAGCGGGAGGTTCGGCAGGTACTTCTGGACCAGGATGGCAAGGTCGCGGTAATTGAGGCTGGCGGCCTTCAGGTGGATCAGGATCTCGCCGCGCCGGGCTTCCGGAATCGGGCGGCGGCCGAGCGCCAGCGAAGCGATCGAGAAATCGCGCGCCTCCAGCGCGGCCATGGTATTGCCGGTCATCGTGTCGTTCTCCTCGTGGTTCGACCCGCGCTGCGGTTGCGCGGAAGGGGGAAGGGGCCGGGCGCCCGGTGCGGGACCGTCTCGCGACTGCGGGCGGGAGCGCTCATCGGCTGCCTGTTCTCCGTCATCATAGACGCCCCTGTGTGCTGCCGGAGGTGACCCCGTGAAGTTCGGAAGACTTGCCGCCGTCCTGTCGCTGCTGCTGTTACCCACGATTGCCTGCGCGCAAGACACCGTCTACCCATCGCGGACGGTTACCATGATCGTGCCCCAGGCTGCCGGCGGAGCGAACGACACCATCGGCCGCATCGTCGCGCAGAAGCTCGCCGCAGTTCTCGGCAAGTCCGTCGTCGTGGAAAACCGGCCCGGAGCCGGCGGGAACATCGGCACGGCGCACGTGGCGCATGCCCGGCCCGACGGGCACACACTGCTGCTCACCGCGAACAGCATGCTGGTCATCAATCCGGCACTGTATCGGTCCACCGGCTTCGATCCGGTCAAGGACTTCGAGCCGGTGGGGACCGTGGCCACTGCCGGGTACCTGCTGGTCGCGAATCGCTCGTTCGGGCCGTCATCCATCAACGAGCTCATCACAGCGGCTCGCGCGGCCCCCGGCACGCTGAACTACGCGTCTGTCGGACACGGAACGCTCAATCACCTCATCGGAGAAATGCTGCAGAAGGCCGCGGGCATCGATCTCGTCCACGTGCCGTACAAGGGGGCCGCCGCAGCGGTGACGGACGTCGTCGCAGGTCAGATCCCGCTCGCGGTCGTCAGCGTCCCGGCATCGCTGAGTTTCATCCAGACGGGAAAGCTGAAAGTGCTGGGGGTCGTCAACGTTTCGCGTCTAGCGGCGCTGCCGGATGTGCCGACCATCGGCGAGACGCTCAAGGGATTCGGTTCGACGCCGTGGTATGGCGTCCTGGCGCCTGCCGGAACGCCCAAGGGCATCGTGACGCGTCTGGGCGCAGCGCTTCAACAGGTGTTGGACGCTCAGGATGTAAAGGAGAAGCTCGCCGCGCAAGGTTGCGAGGCACGCTTCGGAACCGCAGCGCAGCTGGCGGCATCGATCCGGGACGAACTGCCCCGCTGGGCCAGGATCGTCAAGGAATCCGGCGCGTCACTCGACTGAAGGGGGCAAAAGACAAGACCTGACCCCGATTCGTTGGGGTCAGAATCGGGGTCAGGTCTTGTCTTTTGCCTGAGGCAGAGGAAGTTACGCTGCCGTGACTTCGATGCGTCGCGGTTGCGCGTGCGGGGCCTTGGGAATCCGCAGCTTGAGCACGCCATCCTTCAGTTCCGCGGAAATGCCGGAGGGGTCCAGTTCGCGGCTCAGCGTGAACGCGCGTCGATAGCGCGGATAGCCGACTTCGACATGGCTGGCCGACATGGCCTGAGGCAGTTCCACCGCGATCTCGCCTTCGATGGTGAGCGTATCCGCTTCCACGTTGAGATTGAGCTTGTCGCGCGGGACGCCGGGAAGATCGGCAAAGAGGGTGATGCCGGCTGCGTCCTCGATCACGTCGACCGGCGGGAGCAGGGCGACGTCGTCGCGCGCATTGCGTTGTTGAGTCGGGGTCTGTGTCATGGTGTCCTCCAGGTCACTGGATGTCGATGCGGCGCGGCTGCGCCGATTCACGGCGGCGCGCGGTGATGCGCAACACGCCATCGCGGTAGGCGGCCGTGACGCCTTCGGGATCGATGTCGTCAGGCAGGCTCACCACGCGGCGGAACTTGCCTGAGAAGCGCTCGCCCACGTGCAGCGTTGTCTTCTCGTCGGACGCGGGGAGCGATTCCTGCCGTGTGCCTGAGACAGTGAGCACGCCGCGCTCGAGGTTGATGTCCACCGACGCCGGGTCGAGGCCCGGGGCGAAGGCGTAGATCTCCACCGCCTGGGGAGTGCCGCCCACGTTGAGCGCGGGATAACCGCCACGGCCGACGCCGCGGATGCTGGGCGTGTCGTCGAACGCCTGCTGCAGACCGCGCTGCAGGCGATCCAGTTCGGCGAAGACATCGCGGGGAAACAGGGATCGATACATGGCCATTTCTCCAATGTCCGTTGAACGGGGAAGCGCATGGGGTGTCTGTCCTTGCGCTCGACGCCGAAGATCGGGTCGCCCGCTTCCGGTTTCAATAGCCCGGACGGGTCGCCCGGCCATGCGACCCGGCGGATGCCGGCCCTTGACGCCGACCCTGGCCGGCACCATCTGAGAGAGAGTTGAACATCCACCGTGACGGGCGCGGCGAACGCTTGCGCGTACCGGCTTGGCGAAGGAGGGGTGCGTGGACTTCAAGGACTACTACGAGACGCTGGGCGTGGCCCGCGACGCGACGGCCGACGACATCAAGAAGGCCTTCCGCAAGCTCGCCCGCAAATACCACCCGGACGTCTCGAAGGAAAAGAACGCCGAGGCCCGGATGAAGGAAGTCAACGAGGCCTACACGGTGCTCTCCGATCCCGAGAAGCGGGCGGCCTACGACCGGCTCGGCTCCAACTACCGTGCCGGTCAGGATTTCCAGCCGCCGCCCGACTGGGGCAGCGGGTTCGAGTTCAGCGGGCGGGGTTTCGATGGCATGGGCGGGATGGGTGCCGGCGATTTCAGCGATTTCTTCTCCGAACTTTTCGCCCGCACGGGAGCCCGCGAGCACAGAGGCGGGCGGCGTGCCGCGCCCGACCGAGGGGAAGACCATCACGCCTCAGTGATGCTCGACCTGGAGGATGCCTACCGGGGCGGAGCACGGCAGATCTCGCTGCGCGTGCCCAAGCTGGATGACCGGGGCCGGATGGTGCTGGAGACCCGGACGCTGAACGTGCAGATTCCCAAGGGCGTGAAGCCGGGACAGATGATCCGCCTCTCCGGGCAGGGCAATCCCGGGTTCGGCGGCGGCCGCGCCGGAGATCTCTACCTCGAGGTTCAGTTCCGTCCGCACCCTGATTTCCGGGTGGTGGAACGCGATGTCCACCGGCACCTGCGGGTCGCGCCGTGGGAAGCCGCGCTGGGCGGTGTCGTGGCCGTCGGTCTGCCGGATGGCGGATCGCTGAAGGTGCGCATTCCTGGAGGCGCGCAGAGCGGCAAGCAACTGCGCGTGCGCGGCAAGGGCATTCCCGGCGAGCCACCTGGCGATCTGCTGCTGGAACTGCAGGTGGTGCTGCCTTCGGCCACCACGCCCAAGGCGCGCGAACTGTACGAGACCATGGCCCGCGAGTTGGCCTTCGATCCGCGGGCGTGAGGGACGACGACATGCGACAAGAAGACATCCTGCTGGCCGACCTCCTGGAGGAAGCCTGTCTCACGCTGGATCAGTTCGCGGCGGTCTGCGCCATCGAACGCGAGTGGATCGTCGAGCGCGTCGGCGAGGGTCTGCTGCCCCTTGCTCTGGACCGCCCGGAGTGGCGCTTCTCGGCGCGGGAACTGCGCCGTGCGCGCGATCTGCTGCTCCTCGAACGCCATTTCGACGCCTCGCCCGAACTCGCGGCGTTCGTGGCGGATCTTCTCGAAGAGGTGAGGAGGCTGCGGTCGCGTTGAGCCTGGCTTCGGGCGCGCGCCGGTGACCTGCGGCCGCTCCTGCCGGGGCCGGCGTCTTGTTCTCGCCGCTACTCCGGCTTCAACCCCAGCTTGCGCACGATCCGCCCGTAGCGTTCGAATTCCTTGCCCATGAACACCGTCAACTCCGCGTTGGTCATGGTCATCGCTTGCGCACCGGTCGCCGTGAACTGCTCCTGCAAGGCGGGGTTGCCCAGGGCCGCGCGCAGTTCCTTGCCGTAGCGCTCCACGAGGGCAGGGGACGTCTTCGCGGGAGCGAAGAAGGCGGTCCAGACATCGAGGGTGGCGGCGGGATAGCCGGCTTCGGCGACCGTGGGAACGTCGGGCAGGATGCCGGTGCGCTTGCTGCTCGTCACGGCAAGCGCGCGCAACTTTCCGGCCTTCACGTGCGGCACCGCGGCGGGGTAGCCGCTCGCCACGAGAGGCACGCGTCCCGGAAGCACGTCGGTCATGGCCTGACCGTCTCCCCGGTAGGGCACGTGGACCATGTCGAGTCCGGCCGCCTCGGTGAACATCTCCATCGCGATGTGCGGCAGTCCGCCCGTGCCGCTGGAGGCGAAGGAGAAGGCTTCGCGCGCCGCCTTGCCTGCCGCGACCAGGTCCTTCACGCTCCCGACTTTCATGTCCGGATGGGCGACGATGACCAGGCCCGAGTCGTAACCGGGCGAGACCAGCACGAAATCCTTGAGCGCGTCGTAGCCCGCGTTGGGATAGATGTGCGGGTTGATGACGTGGCTGCTGTTGACGAACAGCAGCGTGGCGCCGTCCGGCTTCGCCCGGGCGACATAGAGCGTGCCCACCGATCCGCCGGCGCCGGGCCTGTTCTCCACCAGCACGCGCCGCTGCAGGCGTTTTCCCAGGACATCCGCGATCATCCGGGCGCGCGAATCGAGACTGCTGCCGGCTGCGAGCGGTACGACGACACGGATCACATCCGGCAGTTCCTGTGCGGCGGCGGACGTCACGTGCACGAAGGAAGCGATCGCGACGCACAGGCCCAGGGCGGTCGTGCGAAGGGCTGAAACGAGACGGCTTGCGGCGGTGAAGGGGGCGTGCATGGGGGCTCCGGAGCGATTCGGGCGGAAAGTACGGCGTCAGCGATGCGCACCGGCCGGTACCGGCGGCACGCCGAACTCGCGGCGGCAGATCTCCGCGAGCATGCCGACGCCTTCGCGGATCACCTCGTGCGTGGGATGCGCGAAACACAGGCGCAGCCGCTTGCGTCCGCCCACGGCATCGGTCATCCACTCCGCCCCCGGATTGATCGCCACGCCGGCGCGCAGGGCGATCTGTTCGAGCCGCGACGTGTCCACGCTGTCCGGCATCCTCAGCCACAGGAAGATGCCTCCCGCCGGATAGTCGAATTCGATGTCGGCGGTCTCGCCGAACTGACTGCGGACCGATTCCACCATCACGTCCAGCTTGCCCTTGAGCACCGAGCGCAGCGTCTGCACGTGCGTGTCGAAGTGCTTCGGGCAGAACTCGGCGAGCACCATCTGCTCCAGCGCCCCGGAACCCGCGTCTGTCTTGACCGCGAGGATGCGGCTCATCACCGGCCAGTCCGCGACGATGTAGCCCACCCGCAGCGCGGGCGCGATGGACTTCGAGAACGAGCCGATGTGGATCACGCTGCCGTCGTCGGTCATGGCGCGCATGGCCGCCGGGCGGCGGCCTTCCCACACGAGATCCGAATAGCACTCGTCCTCGAAGATGGGCACGCCGTACTGGCGCGAGAGCGCGATGATCTCCTTGCGGCGGCCTTCGCTCATCACCGTGGCCGTCGGGTTCTGGACCGTGGGAATGGTGTAGATGTACTTCGGACGGACGCCCTTTGCCGCAAGCTCCGCGAGCGTCTGCGACAGCGCTTCGGCGCTCAGGCCGTCCTTGTCGACCGGGACTCCCACGACGTTCACGCCGAGGCGCTTGAGGCGGGAGATGGCGCCACCGTAGGTCATCTCCTCGACGATCGCGGTATCGCCCGGCGCGAGCAGCACGGCATTGACCAGGTCGAGCCCCTGCAGCGATCCGGACGTGATGAGGATGTCGTCGGGCGAGACGGCAATGGCGGCCTCGCGTTGCAGCTTCGCGGCGATGAACTCGCGCAGGGGCCGGTATCCCAGAGGCCCGCTCTTCAATCCGTAGAGCGCGAGCGCATGGCCGTCGCGCCTCAGCACCCGTTCCGCCGCCGCCACGAGATCGTCCACGGGCACGCTGGCTTCGTCGTTGTTGCCGCCCACGAAGTGATGGCGTGGCAGTCCGTTCCAGCGGGCAGCCGCCGGGGGCAGGTCGGCACGCAGCAGCGCCGTGTAATCGAAGGGGGTCGAAGCCACCGGTTCTCCTCGGAAAAGTGTTCTGTCGGCGCGGTAGACTACACCACATCCCCCGCTTGTCGACGGCTGACATATCAGCGGCCGCGCGTTCGAAACCGGATGGGCCGGACCCGACGCAGGGACATGTCTGCCATGCAGGAGTCGACACGATGCCGGTCATAGACCGCATTGCGCTTCATTTCGTCAACGGGCCGTTGCCGGCGCCTTTCTCCCCTGCATGGGTGCCCGGGCCGCCTCGCCGCAGCACGCTGTTCTACCTTGCGCAGTTCGTCACCGATGACGGCATCGAAGGCTGGAGCGCGTTCTCCGCCGGCGGCCGCGAACGCGCGGGAATCGGCGATGCCGTCGCCAATCTTTTCCTCGGAGCCGACCCCACGGATATCGGCCGCGTGCGCGAATGCATCCACATCATGGGCGTGCTGGGCGTGCGCAATGGCTGGCTCGAACCGGCGTTCTGGGACATCAAGGGAAAGCTCGCGGGCAAGCCGGTGTACGAGCTGCTCGGTGGAAAGGCGGTGCCGGTCACGCTGTACGCCTCTTCCGGCGAAGTGAAGGATCCGGCCGCGCGCATCGACGAGGCGTGGGCGCGCTACGAGGAGGGCTTCCGGACCCTCAAGATCCGTGTGCACGATTTCGACGAAGCGGTGGACATTCGGCAGGTGCAGGAAACGGCGAGGGCCATGGAAGGGCGCATGAAGATCGCCGTGGACTGCAATCAGGCGTTCCGGCTCACGCAGAACGCGCCGGGGCCCGTGTGGGATCTGGCGCGTGCGAAGCGCTTTGCGGACGCCTGTGCGGACGTCGGCGTGGCGTGGATCGAGGAGCCGCTCTTCATGGAGTGGTTCGACGACATGGCGGCGCTCACAGCGTATTCCGCACGTGTGCCCGTGTCCGGCGGCGAACTGCACACGGCGGGCTTGCCCGAGCTGCGCCACATGATCGAGAAGCGCTGCTACCGGATCTTCCAGCCTGACGCCATGTGGACGGGCGGCATCGCCGAGACCATGGAGGTGGCCGCGCTGTGCCGCCAGCACGGTCTCGGCTTCACCCCGCACACCTGGAGCAACGGTCTGGGCTTCGCCGTGAATCTGCAGATCCTCCTCGGATCCGGGTTCGCCAACGAATGCCCCTTCGAGTACCCGCTGAGCCCGCCGGGCTGGACGGTCGAGGCGCGCGACGTCGTGCTCGCGCGACCGTGGACCCACGAGCGCGGTGTGCTGACGCCGCCGACAGCGCCAGGGCTGGGTTTCGACATCGATGGCGAGGCGCTGGCGCGCCATGGCAAGTGCTTCTTCCGTGCCGACCGGAAATCGCGGCACTGGATGCCGGAGGCGTTGAAGGACTGAATCGGAAAGCGGCGGCGATGACCGGCCGCTGACGGAGGGGGAGAACCATCAGGTGAATGTCCAGATTCCGGGCACTGCGCCCAAGCGTCGGACCGCGTCGGCCATCCTCGGCGCCCTGATGCTGCTGACAGGTGCTGCGGGTGTCGTCGTTCCCGTGGCGTGCCATGCGGACGATGGGTATCCGTCGCGTCCCATACGCATCGTCGTGCCCTGGCCGGCGGGTGGCGTCTCCGACAGCGGCACACGCCGGCTCGTGGCGGTGATGGAGAAGACGCTCGGGGCCCGCTTCGTCATCGAGAATCGTCCTGGCGCGAGCGGACAACTCGCCACCGAACTGGTCGCGCACGCGCCGCCCGACGGTTACACCCTCCTTTCCGGCGACATCGCCACCCACGGCATCAACCCCTGCGTGTTTCCGAAGATGAAGGTGGATGTCCAGAAGGACTTCCAGCCGATTTCCCTGCGATCCCGCGGCGCCATGGTGCTGGTGGTGAACAGCGGGACGCCGATCAAGTCGCTCGCCGAGCTCGTCAGCCGCAGCCAGTCGGAGTCCGAGGGAATGCCTTACGCCTCGCCCGGGCTCAGCACCCTGCAGCATCTGGAGATGGAGCGACTCGCGCGGGCCACCGGCGCACGGCTGCGGCCCGTCCCTTACAAGGGCGAGGCGCCGGCAATCACCGACGTGGTGGGGGGACAGCTCCCGGTCATGTTCGCTTTTCCGCTCGTGGCCATGCCGCACATCCAGTCGGGCAAGCTGCGCGCGCTGGCGGTGACGTCCAAGGCCCGGATACCGGGACTGCCGGACACCCCCACGTTCGCCGAAGCCGGGCGCCCCGACCTCGAAGTCGTGTCCTGGGGGGCGTTCTTCGCCCCCCGGGGCACGCCCGCCCCGTGGTCGACAAGCTGGCGCAGGGCATCGCCAAGGCGACCGAAGACGCATCGCTCAGGCAGTTCCTGGCCACGTTCGGCAGCGAGCCTGTGCACTCGACGCCGGACGAACTCGGCCAATGGGTCCAGCGCGAGGTTGCGCGCCTGTGCGCCATCGCCCGGCAGGCGGGCGTGCAACTGGAATGACGGCACGCCCCCTTCGGTGTTAGCGTCCGCCGCCGGGAGGGTCGCGTCTTCCGCGATCCCCGAGTCAACCGCACCAGGTTCCTGTCCATGCGAATCGAGATCATCTGCACCGGTGACGAAGTCCTGACCGGCGCCACCGTGAACACCAATTTCAGCCACATCAGCCAGAAGCTCGGCGACGCCGGTTTCGAAGTCCGCTGGGGCACGACGGTCGGGGACGACCGCGAGACGCTGCTCGATGCCTTCCAGCGCGCATCGATGCGCGCGGACGCGGTGATCGTCAACGGCGGACTGGGCCCGACGGTCGACGATCTGTCGCAGGAAATCGCCGCCCGGGCCGCGGGCGTGGAACTGGTCTTCGACGAGGACTGGTTCGTGCGGATGGAGGATTACTTCCGCCGCCGCGCGCGGGTGATGCCCCCCAACAACCGCAAACAGGCGATGCTGCCGTCCGGCAGCGAACGCCTGGACAACCCCATCGGCACGGCCTGCGGATTCGCGGTGGACATCGGCCGCGCGCGCTTCTATTTCACGCCGGGCGTGCCGCGCGAACTGCATCGCATGCTGGACGAGCAGATCGTCCCGCGTCTGCTGGCCCGTGCCGGCCGGCCCACCGCGAGCTTCCTCAAGCGGTTCCACTCCTACGGCCTGGGCGAGTCGCGCGTGGACGCCATGCTCGCGGACCTCGAAGCCATGGTACCCGACGGCTCCCTCAAGCTGGGCTTCCGCGCGCACTATCCGCAACTGGAGACCAAGCTCCTGATGAGGGGAGCGACGCGCGAGGAGATCGACGCGAAGCTCGCGCCGGTGGAAGCCGAAGTGCGCAAGCGGCTGGGCAATTTCATCCTGGCCGAAGACGACGGCAAGCTCGAGACGGTGGTTCTCGAGCGGCTGAAGCATCAGACCGCACGGCTGGCGATCCTGGAGACCTTCACCGGCGGAGCGATCGCGGCGAGGCTGGTGCCGCTCGCGGGGGCGGGCGGCGTGATCGCACGCGGTACGGTCGCCCCGTCGCCCGCCGAGGCGATGACGGTCGTGGGGTTTCCACCACCGCCCGCGGGTCACGCCTTGACGGTCAGCGATGCGGAGGCCGTCGCTCACGCCGTGCGCGTGGAAGGGCAGGCGACTCACGCGCTGGCGGTGCTGGTCGAACTGGACGAAGGTGCCGACCGCATCGAATTCGGCGGCACCATCTGTCTGGCCATCGCCACGGCGGATCGCGTGGTCTCGCGACGTGCGCGGTTGCTGGGGGGCCGGGACTGGATCCGGCTGGGCGCTGCCGAAATGGGGTTGGACTGCCTGCGCCGGTTCCTGCAGGGGTTGCCCGTGGACGAACGCATCGACTTCGAAAAGACGGGCTAGGCCTTGCGGCCCAGCCCGTGGAAAACGCGGGATGCGCGATAGGGGATCGCGCATCCCGCTCTACCCGTTCGCCGGAATCCGGGAGCCAGCAAGACTCCGGCGAACGTGCGGGGACTGTCAGGTATTGCTGCGGCGGGAGCGAGCGAGCCCGAGGAGACCCAGGCCGGCGGCCAGCATCGCGTAGGTGCCCGGTTCCGGAACCTGAACGACCTGTACCACGGCGCCGGGAGGCTGTATCGCATTGAACCCGGCCATCTGCGCGCCGACGTACTCGCCCAGCCCGCCGCAGTCGTCCGGGCCGGGCCCGCCGCCGCCACCCCCCCGATTCTTGCCGCTGCAGTCGGCTTCGCCGTCGGCCTTGAATGCGCCCTGGTACCTGTAGAACTCGTACCGGAGCACCAGTGCGGCGTCTTCCGGGTTGAGCTGCAGTTCGTGCCGCTTGCGGCCATTGCCGCCTTCGCCGCCGCCGCCGCCTTGTTCGTCACCGGCCTGGAAGAGCTCCCATTCCACCTCGACCTCGTCGTCGTCAGGCACCACGTCGTTGCCCTTCATCAGGTCGTCGATGCCGACGTTGTGGTCCACGTGTTTCGCGAAGGTCTTGACCCAGTAGGCTTCGCCGAAGACCTCGTTGTCGTCCTTCTCGGCCTCGATCTCGGCCACGACGATCTCGGGGGCCTCTCGCACTTCCCCTCCGCCGCCCACGGGCGCGTAGAAGAAGTTCACGGGGGGGAGGCCGGCGTTGATGGCGGCCAGGGTGCCGTCGTTCTCGGGATCGACGAGCCAGCTGTAGGTCGTCTTGGCCGGGTTGGCATAGGTGCCGACACCGAAGTGATCGCACGACAGGGCACCCGAGGCGTACAGGGGGTTGCCGAAAGGCCAGCAGCTATCCCCGGCGTTCGCATACGGGCCTGTCGGGGTCCCGAGGTTCCAGGCGCCGTTGCTGAAGCTCGCCGCATAGCGGATGAGCACGCCGACGCCGGGGAGATCCTCCACTGTGGGAGCGCCGTAACGCACGACGGACTGGGGCGGGACGCCGAAGTCGCGGTCGTAACCGAAGATGCTCTGGATCTTGGTGTGGTCGAAGCTGCTGTCCTCGATGCGGATCTCGAATCCATGGGCCACGTAGCCGGTGTCGTTCACGGCGTCGAAGTTCGCGAGGCTTCCGTAGACCTGCGCGGAAGCCGACTGGCTTGCCGCCAGCAGCAGAAGTGCGGTCGTCACCGACGCACGTAGGGTGGGTTTCATATGATTCTGGGTCTCCTGGCCAATGTGCCCCTCGGCACGCCCTTGCTCCGGCCGGGGCAGGATCGCCTCGGTCCGGCAGGTCTGCCGGCACATCCTCGAGAGGGGTTTCCGGCAGCGTTGCATGAAGGACAGGCCCGTTTCCGGTACACCGCCCTCGCGTACGCCGACGCCCGGCGACAAGCTCCTTGGGCTTCCGGCATCCGGTCGGTCAATACCGGCGAGGGGATCTCCGGTTCAACCCGATGTGAGAAATTTTCACGCGGATTCCCGGGCAACCCGTCCGTGAATCGTGGCGGTCGCGGGGCAGGGCGGTTCTAGCCGAGTCAACGCGGAACGCCACGGCACCGGAGGGGGCGCCGTTCACGACCGTTGTCTGCGGTTCATTCCACCAAACCGGCAGTTCGTCGCACCGGTGTCGCGAGACAGTCCGCCGCCGGTCAGCATGGGCTCCATCGATCACCCACCGGAGCTGTCATGAACATCCTGACTTTCGATCTCCGCCGTCCCTTGCTCGCTTTGGCCGCCTGGCTGATCGCCGTGTCCGGCGCCGTCCTCGCGCCCGCGGTCCTGGCCGAAGACCTCGCCGCGACCCGGGCCGTCTTCCTCGACGGCGTCCGCGGCGACAAGGCCGCCGTCAAGACTGCCTCCGAACGGTTCGAAGCCATGCACCGCGGAGAGCCCGGCAACGTGCTCCTGCGTGCCTACTGGGGCAGCTGCCTCACGCTGCAGGGGCGGGAGGCCTACATGCCCTGGACCAAGATGCGCCTGGTGGAAGACGGGCTCACCCAGCTCGACAAGGCGCTGGCCCTGGTGACCCCGGAGCGGGATGCCGAACGGTTCGAAGGCACGTCCGTGGGCATGGAAGCGCGCCTCGTGGCCGGCACCACGTTCCTCCAGCTGCCGAGCCTGTTCAATCGCTTCGACGCGGGCAAGCGGGTCGTCGCCGAGGCCATGAAGAATCCCGAGTTCTCCCGGATTCCCCCGGCGATGCAGGCGAATTTCCACTTCCAGTGGGCCAAGGTGGCCCAGCGCGAAGGCAAGCGCGACGAGGAAATCGCGAGCTTGAGGCAGTCACTGAGCGCGAACCCCAAGGGCTACGAAGCCGACGCGGCACGCGCGCGCCTCAAGGAGCTGGGAGCATGAGCGCCGTCCTCGCAGCCGCAGGTCCGGCGCAGCAGAGACGGGGCTCGCGGGCAGTCCTGGAAGTGACCGGTGTCTCCAAGTCCTACGTGATGGGCACTCAGCCCTTCCGCGCGCTGAACGACGTCACCCTGACCATCGGCACGGGCGAGTTCGTGGCGCTCACCGGCCCGTCGGGCAGCGGCAAGAGCACGCTGCTCAACTTGTGCGGGCTGATCGATCGTCCCGACTCCGGTTCGCTCACGGTCGCGGGCCGCGAGACGGCCGGGCTCGACGAGGACGCGCTGACGCTTCTGCGGCGCGAATCCGTGGGCTTCATCTTCCAGTCGTTCAATCTGGTCCCGGTGATGACGGTGTTCGAGAACGTCGAATTCCCGCTGCTGCTCCAGGGCGTGGAGGCAGGCAGGCGGGCAGGGCGGGTGCGCGAGATCCTCGACCGCGTGGGCCTGGCCGGCTTCGAGAAACGACGGCCGGACGAGCTGTCCGGCGGCCAGCGCCAGCGCGTCGCCATCGCGCGGGCACTGGTGAAGTCCTCGCGCCTGGTGATCGCGGACGAACCGACGGCCAATCTCGATTCTGTCACGACCGCACAGGTCACCGACCTCATGCGTGCGCTGGGCCGCGACGAAGGCACCACCTGCGTCATCGCCACGCACGATCCCCGGGTCGCGGACCACTGCGACCGCGTCTTCCGACTCGTCGATGGAGTGCTGCAATGAAGTGGCTCCTGTTCGCCTTCCGCAACGTCGGCCGCAATCGCCGGCGCGCGCTCATCACCGTGCTCATCACGGCCGTCGGCACGGCGGCCATCCTGATCGGCGGCGGTTTCGCGCTGTACACGTACGAATCGCTGCGCGAGGCCGCGGCCCGCGACAGCGGGCATCTCATCCTCGCGCACAAGGAGTACTTCGACCGCGAGGAGGACACGCCCATGTCGCTGGGCCTGGACGACTTCGCCGCCGCGAAGCAGGCGCTGCTGCAGGACGACCGTGTACGGGCCGTGCTGCCGCGGCTGCACTTCAGCGGCCTCATCAGCAACGGCGACAAGTCGTCGGTGTTCATCGGCACGGGCGTGGACGCCGCGACCGAATTCCACGTCAAGGGCCCGTTCATGAAGATGCTGGGGGGCGAGGTGCTGAGCGCCTCGCCGACCGGCCCCCTGCCGGAGGTGATGCTGGGCGAGGCCTTGGCGAAGCAGCTGAACGCGAAGCCCGGATCGGTGCTCACGCTGCTCTCGACCACCACGGAGGGCAGCCTGAATGCCCTGGACGTCACCGTGCGCGGCGTCTTCAGCCTGGGCGTGCCGGACATCGACAAGCGCGCCGTCTACGTGGCGCTGGGTACCGCACAGAAGCTGCTGGTCACGGACCGCGCGAGCCTGCTGGCGATCTATCTCACCCGCACGGAAGACACCGCCGCGATGCGTGGCGAAGTCTCGGCGCGCTATCCGTCGCGTGCGCTGCAGACTTGGGAAGACCAGGCCTATTACTACGTTGCCGTGCGCAGCCTCTACAACCGCATCTTCGGTCTGCTGGGCGCCATCATGGTGGTGATCGTGCTGTTCGCGGTCTCCAACACCATGGCCATGGCGGTGGTGGAACGCACCCGCGAGATCGGCACGCTGCGGGCCCTGGGCACGCTGCCCGCGCAGATCGTCCGTGTGTTCGCGCTCGAAGGCTGGGTGCTCGGATCGGCCGGGGCGCTCGCCGGCGTGCTCGTGGCACTCGCCACGGCGGGCTTCTTCGCGGTGGCCGGTTTCCAGATGCCGCCGCCGCCGGGACGTTCCGACGGCTACCCGCTGTTCATCAATGTCGACGCCCTGCTGTACGTCCTGGCCGCCGTGGCCGTGATCGGCGTCTCGACGGTCGCCGCGTGGCTCATGAGCCGCAAGGCCGCCCGCAAACCCATCGTGGAAGCCCTGACCCATGTCTAAGCTCATCGTGTCGTTCGTCTGTGCGCTGTTTGCGGTCTCGGCCGCGGCGGCGGAGGTCAAACCGTTGCTGAAGGACGCCGATGCGTTCCGCCTCGCGCCCGGACCCATGGTCGTGGAGACCCAGGTGCAGGTGCTGAAGTCCGGCAAGCTCGACAAGGAACGCCGCTACACCGTGTACGTGAAGCCGGGCCGCAAGTCGCTCGTGCTGTTCAAGTCGCCCAGCGAAGCCGGCCAGAAGCTGCTCATGTCGGCCGACGACTTCTGGCTGATGATGCCCGGCACCGGTCGGCCCATCCGGGTGACGCCACAGCAGAAGCTGCTGGGCGATGCCTCCACCGGCGACATCGCGACGCTGTCCTGGAACGAGGATTACGACGGGACCGTGGCGGGCGAGTCGACCATCGACGGCCGCGTGTGCCTGCGCCTGGATCTGACGGCACAGCGCACTGGCGTGACCTACGCCCGCATCGAGCTGTATCTCGTCAAGGCGACGGCGGAACCGGTGCGCGCGGATCTGTTCGTCGCCTCGGACCGCCTCGCCAAGCAGGCGTTCTTCAAGGTGGAGGAGATCGACGGACGGCGGCAGGTGAGCAGCATGCGCCTGGTCGACCAGATCCAGACCTCGCGCGAGACGCTCGTCACCTATGTCTCGCGCAAGCCGAAGACCGTGCCCGACGAAGTCTTCAACCCCATGTTCCTCGCCCGCGGTGACTTCAAGGAGTGATCGTGCGACGCTGGATGGGACTGGCCGCGCTCGCCCTCGTGAGCGCAGGGGCGGCGGAAGACGAGGTGTCGGCCGTGCTGCGCGCGATCCCCGAACTGCACGGAGCGCGCGGCACATCGCCGTTCGCGGGTGCGGCGCCGCTCACCGATTTCGGGCGTGACCGCGTTCGCGGTGAACTGGAGGTGCGCGGCCGTCTGCGCGATGCCGTCTTCGTGGGCACGGCACGTTCCACGGCGCTGGAGGGCCAGCAGCCGCGCCACGAAGGGCTCCTGAACGAGCTGTACGTCGATACCGTCCTGGGCGGACAGCGCGTGTCCGCAGGCAAGAAGATTCTCGGCTGGGGCATCGGCTTCGGCTTCCGTCCGCTGGACGTGATCCAGCAGCAGGACCGCCGCGTCCTGAACCAGTTCACGCTGGAGGGGATTCCCTCGCTGGCCTGGGAACGCTTCACCGAGACGTCGGCCTGGACCCTGGTGTGGGCCAACCCCCTGCACGGCAAGACGTCCTCCTCGCGCGACGACGAATCGGTGGCGCTCCGCTGGTTCCGCCAGGACGGCGACCGGGACCTGCATGCCGTCGCCCGGTGGAGCGCCCGCACGGGAGTGCAGGGCGGGGCGGGCGTGAACCGCGTCGTCGGCGAGTCGGCCCAGTGGTACGCGAGCGGCCTGCTGGCGCAACGCACGGAGCGCCGCACGAACGTTGTGGATCCGGCTGCATCGCTTCCGTTGTCGGTGTCGGATCCGCTGCACGTCCGAAAGGAGGGTGCAGCGGCGCAGGTCGCGGCGGGCTACAGCTGGACGCACGGGTCGGGCTGGGGCGTCATGGCCGAAGCGTGGTACGACGGCACGGCCTGGACGAAGGACGAGTGGATCCGCGCCGCATCGATCACCCGGGCGCAGAGCGCGCTCTTCGGAACGCCGGTTCCGCGCAGCGCGATCGAAGGAAACCTCGCGTATGGCGTCCAGGCGTTCGACCGTCCCAACCTGCTGCGGGACAACGCGCTGCTGCGGGCGTCCTACGACGGCGAATACTGGGATGCCGCCGTCGACTGGCTCGTCACGCCCTCCGACCGGGGCAGTGTGCTGACGCTCACGCTTTCGCGGCAGTACGACCGCTGGCGCTGGGAAGCCGGCGTGCGGCGCTTCGCCGGACCGCCCGATTCCGCCTACGGACTGCTGCCGGAGCGCACCGTCGGGTGGCTGGCGTCGCAGTGGTTTTTCTGAGAAGGTTGCGGCGTGCCGAGACGACGCGAAAACCCATTCCCTCACAGGCCGGCAGCCGCGCGGCGCACGCGGATCTCTCCCCGTGCGCGCCTTCGTCATTCCCCGCCGCAATCCCCGCGGACAAGATGACCGATCCCGCCTCCACCGGCACGAGCTGCGCGCCTCTGCACTGGCGGCGCGACTTCGCGCTGGTCCTGGTCTTCGACACCCTCATCGCGGTGCTGTTCGCGGCGATCATGCGCGGCGGGCTCGTGCGCAGTTTCATCTTCTCGCAGGCGATCGGCGTCTCGATCTTCACGGCGACCCATCTGCTCATGCGCCTGCGGGGCGTGACCAAGCCCACGCCCGGCATCATGCCCATCGCCGTGTCCGTGGGCGCAATCACCGGCACGGCCATCGGTTACCTCATCGTCTGGCTCGTGTACGGCACGGTGCAGATGGAGGAGGGGCTGCTGCCCGGTTCGCTCTTGGGCGCCCTCATCTTCGGCGTCGCGATCTCCTACTTCTTCTACTCGCGTCACACGCTGGAAGAAACGCAGACGCGCCTGCGGCTGCACGAGGTCGAGCGCGTCAATGCCGGCAAGCGTCTGGCAGAGGCGGAGCTGAAGGCGCTACAGGCGCAGATCGAGCCTCACTTCCTCTTCAACACGCTGTCCAACGTGGCGAGCCTCATCGAGACCGACCCTGCCACGGCCAAGCGGATGCTCGTGAATTTCACCGCGTACCTGCGCGGCAGCCTGGAGCGCACGCGCACCGGACGGACCACACTGGGCCAGGAACTGGAACTCGTGCGCCGTTACCTGGAGATCATGGCCATCCGCATGGGCGACCGCCTCCAGTGGTCGGTGATGGCGGATTCCGACGTCGACGCCATCTCGTTTCCGCCACTGATCCTCCAGCCGTTCGTCGAGAACGCCATCCAGCATGGCATCGGACCGCTGACGGAGGGCGGCCGGGTCTGCGTCACGGTGCGGCGTGACCCGGATGCCGTCACGCTCGAGGTGACGGACGACGGACGGGGCTTCGACGGTCGCGGTTCGTCGGGAGTCGGCATCGAGAACGTCCGCCAGCGGCTGCAGACTCTCTACGAAGGCCGGGCCGAGCTCACGATCCGCGCCAACACGCCCTCCGGTGTGCGCGTGGTCGTGCGCGTTCCCGTCGCGGAGGCAGCGACGTGACGGCCGTGCGGCCCACGGCGGTCATCGCCGACGACGAGCCGGCGTTGCTGGCCGAGCTGAAGCGTCTGCTCGGGCAATGCTGGCCGGCGCTCGAGATCCTGGCCGAGGCATCGAACGGAACGCAGGCGCTCGAGGCGATTCTCGCGTTGCGTCCCGACGTGGCGTTTCTCGACATCCACATGCCCGGCATCACCGGCCTCGACGCGGCCCAACGCATCGGCGGGGCCACGCACGTGGTGTTCGTGACGGCCTACGACGAATTCGCGATTCGCGCCTTCGAGCAGGGCGCCGTCGACTACGTGTTGAAGCCCGCCGAGCCCGCGCGGCTCGCCAAGACGGTGGAGCGGCTGCAAGCTCGTCTCGGCCAGGCGCCGGCCGATCTGGGCGATCTGGTCCGGCAGCTCATGACGCGCGAGGCCCCGAAGCGCGAGCACCTGCAGTGGCTGCAGGTGCTGGACCGCGACGAGATCCGCTTCCTGCCTGTGGCGGACGTGAACCTGTTCCAGGCGGCCGACAAGTACACCCTGGTCCGCACGGCCGAGCGGGAGTGGCTCATCCGCACGTCTCTCAAGGATCTCGAAGCGGAACTCGACCCGCGCGAGTTCTGGCGCATCCACCGCAACACCATCGCCCGGGTGGGCGCCATCGAGAAGGCCTCGCGGGATCTCGCGGGCCGTTTGTCCCTGCGCATCCGGGGCGTTCCCGATGCGGTGGCCGTCAGCCGCGCCTACGCGCACCTGTTCCGGCAGATGTGAATTCCAGTTCGGCCGTTCGAGGCTGAGCTGGTAACACCCTCAGGCCGTAAACTAGATCCCACGAGAGCGCGAACGGGCTGCCGGACGCGACGGGGTGTCGCGCGTCGACGATACTCCAGGGCATTGTCCCGGGCGGGCAATGCTCTGCCGATTGCGTCGTCGGATATCTGACGGCGAGGCTGAGTACAGGGGAAACGCCATGAACGACCATCAGGAAGCCTCCGCCGTCGGGGCACACGCTTCGGCAGCGCTCGAGGACATCTTCAGTGCGCTCGATCCCGACTTGAGGGAGGCGGTGGGCCGCATGATCGGGGAGGACGCGCCGGCGCTGGCCGAGCAGTTCTACAGCGTCTTGCTGCACGACGAGGAGGCGAAGGGCTACCTCTCGCACGACGTGGTCAACCGGCGATTGCGCGCGTCCTTGCAGCGGTGGATCACGCAGCTCTTCAATTTCGAGGACGTCGATTTCGCCGGCGTGATCTCCAAGCAGATCGAGGTGGGTGCGGTCCATGCGCGCATCAAGCTCGCGCCGCACATGATGGCCATGGGCATGCGGGTCCTCACCGGCGGGATGCGCAGAGTGGTCGACCGCATGCCGCTGCCTCCCGATCAGGCGCTGCGCGTGCATCTGTACGTGACCGATCTCATGCATCTGGCCGACGGGCTCATCATGAGCGCCTTCGTGCGGGAACTGCAGAAAGCCGTGCGCAACGATAAGCACTACCGGATGACCGGCCTTCGGCAGGACATCAGTCTGGAACGGGAGCGGCAGCGCGCGGCCCGTCCGATTGGGTCAACCGGCTGCTGTTCGCGCTACACGCCCGATCCGGCATGGGCCGCATCGAGCACCTGGCGGAATCCGAGTTCGGCGCCTGGCTCAAGCACAAGTCACAACTGTTGTTCGACGAGCACGACGATCTTGAGCCGGTGCTCGACACCGTGGACGAAGTCGATCGCGTGATCCTGCCGCAACTCCTCGCCCCATCCCGCACACCGGAAGACACGGAGGCGCTGCTGGAAGACCTGCGCGGCCGGATCGAATTCGTGCGTTATCTGCTGTCGGACCTGTTCGAGCGTCTGGTCGCGGCCGACCATGGCCGGGACGCGACCACGGGTCTGCAGAACCGGCGGCACCTGTCGGCCGTGCTGTCCCGGGAACTGGAACAGCATGCATCCTCGGGCTCCCGCTTCAGTCTCCTCCTCGTCAAGATCGACAATCTCGATCTCGCGGCGGGCACCGAGGAGGCTCGAACGCTGTTTCTGCGGCAGATCGCGGCCCTGATCGTGGACTTCGTTCGCGCGGGGGACCACGCCTTCCGCTTTGCCGACGACCAGTTCCTGGTGCTGGCCGTGGAGACGGACCGCGAGCGCGCCAACGAGATGGCTCACGACCTCCGGTCGCGGATCTGGGCGCATTCCTTCGCCGCCAAGGGATCCCGGCCGGTGCGGATCACGGCCAGCGTCGGCGTCGTGACCTACGACGGGCACCCGGACTACCAGCACATCGTGAAGCGGGCCGAGCACGCCATCGCGCGGGCGCTGCGCGGGGGCGGCAACCAGGTGGCCGAGGTGCCGTGACGGTACAGGGGAGAATAACTTTCTCTTTCCGTGCCAAAGGCCAGAAGCTTCGGAAGCCTTTTCTGCATCTGCGGGGGTAACATCCCGTCAGCCTTCCGCATCGTTCCCACGGTGGCGAGCGATCAGGCGGAATCTTGTCGAACGAGGATCCCATGAGAATCAGCATTCCCCAACTCCACAAACTGCGCCAGGAAGGCGAGAAGATCACCATGCTGTCCTGTTACGACGCGAGCTTCGCGGGTCTCTGCGACGCGGCCGGCGTCGAGATGTTCCTCGTGGGCGATTCGCTGGGGATGGTGGTGCAAGGGCACGATTCCACGCTGCCTGTGACCATCGACGACATGGTCTACCACACCCGCTGCGTCGTGCGCGGCAGCCAGCGCGCGCTTGTGGTCGGCGACTTGTCCTTCGGCAGCTACCAGCAGAGCCCGCAGCAGGCGTTCGAGAGCGCCGCGCGGCTCATGGCCGCCGGTGCGGGCATGGTCAAGCTCGAAGGCGGCCTGGTGATGGCCGAGACCGTCAACTTCCTCGTCCAGCGCGGCATTCCCGTGATGGGCCACCTGGGCCTCACCCCGCAGTCGGTCCACACCCTCGGCGGCTACCGTGTCCAGGGCAAGACGGACGAAGCGGCGCAACGGCTGCGCAACGAAGCCAAGGCGCTGCAGGACGCCGGCGCCGCGGCGCTGGTGCTGGAATGCGTGCCTTCGCCGCTGGGCAAGGCGGTCACGGAAGAACTTTCCATCCCCACCATCGGCATCGGCGGTGGTCCCGACTGCTCCGGCCAGATCCTCATCCTGCACGACATGCTGGACATCTATCCGGGCAAGAAGGCCAAGTTCGTGAAGAACTTCATGAAGGGCGCGGGCTCGGTGCAGGAAGCCGTGCAGAACTTCGTCAAGGAAGTGAAGAGCGGCGCGTTCCCCACGCCGGAATACTGCTTCGCCTGATCCGGCACCTGCCGCGCCGGCGGTTCCCGCGGGCGCGGCAATGCGGTGTGATCGAGAAGCCGGGCTCTGGCCCGGCTTCGTCGTTTCGGGGTCACGGTCTCCGTCCGGCTTCGTCGCTTCGAGATGCCGGGCGGAGCACAGCTTCGACCTGTGGAAGCGCAGGGCAGGCTCCGGTCAAGTCGTTTCCTGTTCGCCGTGCGTCGGCCTGGCGTCGCCAATTCCGGATCCGCCGAGTGCACTCGGCCTCGCGTCGCGTGTCTGCGCAACACTTCGCGTTACCATCCCCGCTCGCGGGAATGGCGCATTCCTGCGTTCTCCCGACGAGGTGCGTTTGGACGCGAGTGACCGGCTGCGAGTGCGCTTCGATGCGTTCGAACTGGACGAAGCCGAAGCCAGCCTGAGCATGGCCGGCCGGCCTGTGCCGCTGCCGCCACGCGCCTTCGACGTTCTGTGCGAACTGGCCCGCAACGCTGGCCGCCTCGTCGCCAAGGACCGGCTGCTGGATGCGGTCTGGGGCCATCAGCACGTGAGCGAATCCGTGCTGAAGACCACGGTCAGCGAGCTGCGTGCCGCGCTGGACGACGATCCGCGCGTACCGCGATTCATCGAGACCGTCGCCCGCCGCGGCTACCGGTTTATCGCGGCCGTCTCGCCGATGGCTGCTTCTCCCTCTTCTGTCGCGCAGCCTCTTCGGCCGTCCCCCCCCGGGCGTTCCGCTTCGGCGCAGTTCGAGGTGCCCCATGTCGCTCACGGCGGCATCGTGGGCCGGCGAGCGAGTCTCGACCGCCTGCACGACCGCTGGCGCGAGGCCCGCGAGGGCCGGCGGCAGATCTGCTGGGTGGCCGGCGAGCCGGGCATCGGCAAGACGACCCTCATCGAGCGTTTTGTCGCCGACGTGCCCGACGCCCGCCGGGCGCACGGGCAGTGCGTGGAACAGCATGGCGCGGGCGAGCCATATCTGCCGGTGCTCGAAGCGCTGGGTTCCCTGTGCGCCGACGACCCCGCGCTGCCGGGTCTCATGCGCAGCGTCGCCCCCACCTGGCTGCTGCAGCTTCCCTGGCACGTGAGCGAACCGGATCGGGAGGCGCTGCAACGGGAGCTGGCCGGCGTGAACCAGGAACGCATGCTGCGGGAGCTGGGCGAGCTGCTGGACCGTTACACGCGAGAGCGCCCGCTGCTGCTCGTGACAGAAGACCTGCACTGGAGCGACCACGCCACCGTGCACCTGCTCAACCACGTGGCGCGCAGGCGCGGACCGGCGCGCCTCATGTGGCTCGCGAGCTTCCGTCTCGCGGAGGTGATCGCCGAGGAGCATCCGCTCAAGGCCGTCCGGCACGAGCTGCGTCTGCACAACCTGTGCGACGAGATCGTGCTGGACCCGTTCTCGGAGTTCGAGGTGGGCGAGTATCTGCAAGGCCGCCGACCTGGCCACCCCGTGTCCGAAACGCTCGTCCGCGCGCTGCACGCGCGCACCGACGGACTGCCGCTCTTCGTGAGCAGCGTGGCCGACGAACTCGCGGAGGGCGCCGCGGGTGCGGTGGAGCGCGAGGGCGATCAGGCGGCGGCGGTGCTCGATGCGTTGCAGGTGCCCGAGAACCTCGCGGCTGTGATCGAGCGGCAGATCGCCACGCTGCCCGAAGCGGAGCGTTCGCTGCTGGAGGCCGCGAGTGTGTGCGGCGTGGAGTTCGACCCGTCGATCGTGGCCGAGGCGCTGGGACTCGATCCGTTGCAGGCGGAAGCGATCTGCGAGCGGTTGGGGCGCCATCAGCGCTGGCTCGTGCCGGGCACTCTCGCGCGCACTGCGGCGGGCGCGCTCGAAAGCCGGTTCGGTTTCAGGCACGCGCTCCACCGCCACGTGCTGTATCAGCGGCTCACGGCCATCGGCCGGGCACGCCTGCACCGTGCCGTGGCGGAAGCCCTGGCACGGGCGAGATCCCGCGGCAGCAATGTCACGGCCTCCGAACTCGCGGCGCATTTCGAACAGGGGCACGAAGCGCCTGCCGCGGCGGGGCACTACGCAGAGGCGGCCGAACTTGCGCTGCGCCGTTTCGCGCCCGCCGAGGCGATGATCCTGACGGGGAGGGCGTTGGCCTTGCTGCCTGCATTGGCCGGCAGACCGGAACGCGATGCGCTGGAGATCGCGCTGAGCGCGCTGCGCGGATCGGCCGCCGCCCAGGTCGTGGGGGTGAGCTCGCTGGAAACGCGGGACGCCTTCCAGCGCGGGCGCGAACTGCTCGCCCGTGCGCCGGGCCATCCGCTCCGGGGTCTCGTGCTGCACGGGCTGGGGCTTTCTTTCCTGGTGCGCGGCGAGTACGACGACGCCCGGCAACTGTGCGAAGCCACCTACGCGGCTGCCGGTTCCGGCGATCCCGCCTCCGCACTTTCCGCCTGCAGCGTGATGGGGCAGGTCCACTCCCTGCAGGGCCGCCAGCCCGAGGCGATCGAATGGCTCGAGCGGGGCCTCGCCGTGTGCGAATCCCTCGGGGACGCCCAGTTGAGCGCCGCGTTCGTCGTCGACCCTGCGGTCACCTTGCACACCGTGGCCGCGATGCCGCTGCTTCACATGGGGCACGTGGACAAGGCGCGCATGCGTCGCCGCCACGCGCAGCAGCGCGCGCAGGCACTGGGCGAACCCATGGCCCGCATGATCGTCTGCTGGTTCGGATCGCTGTTCGGCGTGCGCATCGGTGATGCGCCGGGGGTCGCAGCCTTCGCCCGCGAAATGCGCACGGTGAGCGACGAGGCGGCCATCGCGCAAGGCTGGGCCCCGAGCCGCTGGTTCGGCGGCTGGGCGCAGGCCAGGCAGGGCGATCCGCACGCCGGCCATGCCGCCATCCGCGAGGCCTTCGATCACAACGTCCGCATGGGCATGCTCTCGGGCGGGTCGGAAGTGCTGGGCTACGCGGCCGAGGCGCTGGTGCTCGCGGGCGAGTGGGAACGCGCCTGGCAGACCCTGGACGAAGCGTTCGATCTCGCGGAGCGCATCGGCGAGCGTGTCTACCAGACCCAGCTCTGGCTGCTTCGTGCCCGCTGCGCGGACGGCCTGGGCGACGGCGGACGGGCCCTGGACCTCGCGGAGAAGGCCATCGCGGAGGCCCGCGGCCAGCGGGCCGCCTGGCTGGAACTCACGGCGCTCGCCGGCCGCTGCGCCCTGAAAAGCGCCCGTGAGCCGGATTTCCAGGCCCTCGCGGCCGCCCGTGACCGCATGACCGAAGGCCGCGACACCCCGCTCTTCGCCCACCTCGACTCCCTCCTGAAAGACCGCCTCTGAGCCGTCCGGTGCCCGGGCACCGGCGCGACCGCTCACGCCATCCCGACCGTTTCCCGACGGTTTCCTGACGACTTGCCGGGGGGCTCCCCCTAGGCTGCGAACCATCGACACACCCGCGACAGGTACGCCGCCATGACCCTCGACCGCCAACCCCTCCACTCCAGCCGGCGAAGCTTCGTGCTCAAGCTCGACCGTGTCGAAGCGAACGAGCCCGGCCGGATCGCGGGCCGCCTGGAACACATGTCCAGCGGCCGGACCCGCCAGTTCCGCTCCGGCGACGAACTGCTCGCCTGCCTGCTCGACGAATCTGCCGGTGTCGAGCCCGGCGGCGTCGATGTCCACCCCATCCGGTTTCCCTGATCCGACGGCCCGTCTGCCGATGCCTTTCCCCGAGGAGAGAACCATGAATGCCCAAGCAACTTCCCCCGGTCCGGTCCCCCGCGCGCTGCGCACGCGGCGCCGTGTGCTCTGTGCGCTGATCGGCGTCGCCCTGGCCGGCGGAACCGCTGTCGCCGTGGCGGTCCACCGGGATGCGTCCAAAGGCGCACCGCGGAGCGCCCCGGTGGCGAGCGTCACCGTGCAGGCGGTGGCACCGATGCTGGAATCCTTCGACCGGTCCATCGCCGCGACAGGAACCATTGCCGCCCGCGACGAATTGCTGGTCGGGTCCGATGCTTCCGGCGTGCGGCTGGTCGAAGTCCTGGTCGACGTGGGCACGGTCGTGCGCAAGGGCGACCTGCTGGCCCGGGCCGACGATGCCCAGTTGCGCGCCATGCTGAGCCAGCAGGAAGCGCAGCTTCGTCAGGCGCTGGCGGACCAGGCCCAGGCGCAGCGCGATCTGACCCGTGCGCGGCAACTGGTGGAAGCCGGGTTCTACAGCATCGAGGCCGGACAGACGAAGAACACGGCCGCGCTGTCCGCGGACGCCCGCGTGGACTTCGCCCGTGCGCAGCTTCGCGAACTGGAAGTGCGGATTGCGCAGACGCGCGTGCTGGCGCCTGCAGCCGGCGTGGTGAGCCGGCGCGCTGCGACGGTCGGTGCCGTCGTGCAGCCCGGCGCAGAACTGTTCCGTGTGATCCGCGATGGCGAACTGGAGTGGCAGGCGGAACTGCCCGGTCATGCCATCGCCGCAGTGGAGCCCGGGGCGACGGTACGCATCGCCGTCGATGACGGCCGTTCCATCGAAGGCCACGTGCGTCTCGTGGCCCCCACGGTGGACCGCGGCACCCGCACCGGTCTCGTGCACGTCTCGCTTCCGCCCGATGCGCCGTTCAAGGCGGGAGAGCATGCGCGCGGAGAGATCCTGCAAGGCAGCGTGGAAGCGCTGTCGCTGCCCGAATCGTCGATTCTCGTGCGGGACGGCTATGCCTTCGTCTACGTGCTGGGCGACGACGACGTGGCGCACAGCACGCGCATCGCCACGGGCGCCCGGCGCACCGGCCGTGTGGAAGTCACGGAAGGGCTGACCGGGGGCGTCCGCGTCGTCGGCACCGGCGCAGGTTTCGTCAAGGAAGGCGATCTCGTCCGAGTCGCGGACGTGGTGCCGCAACAGGTGGCCACGCAAGGAGACAAGCCATGAGCACGAATTCCGCATCCAGCGTGAGCAACTGGTCGGCCCCTGTCGATCCGGCATCCCATCCCGGCCATCCTGCTGTTCATTCTGCTGACGTTCGCCGGCCTGGTGGGCTTCGGCAAGCTGGGCATCAACCAGTACCCCGACGTCGACATTCCCGTCGTGACCGTCACCATCCGCGATCCGGGCGCTGCGCCAGCCGAGCTGGAAACCGACGTCACGCGTGCCGTGGAGAACGCGGTGGCGACGGTGGGCGACGTGGCCCACATCGTCTCCTCGGTGACCGACGGCGTGTCGGTCACCACCGTGGAGTTCGTCTTCGGCAAGGACATCGACCGCGCGATGAACGACGTGCGCGACGCCGTGACCCGTGTGCGGGGCGAACTGCCCGGCAGCATCGACGAGCCGGTGATCACGCGGATCACCACCACCGGCGGGCCGATGATGACCTACACGGTGCGCGGCAAGAACGCCACGCCGCAGCAGCTTTCCTGGTTCGTCGACAACGAGGTCTCCAAGACGCTGCTGTCGGTGCAGGGGGTAGGGCAGGTGGTGCGTGTGGGGGGCGTCGACCGCGAAGTCCGCATCCGCCTCGCCCTGGACCGGCTGACCGCCTACGGCATCACGGCGGCCGAAGTCAGCCGCCAGCTGAAGTCCGTCAACACCAACGTGCCCGGCGGCAAGGCGACGGTCGGATCCATGGAGCAGAGCATTCGGACGCTCGGCTCGGCGGGCAGCGTGGAGGCGTTGCGTGCCACGCAGATCACCCTGCGTGACGGACGCACGTTGCGCCTTTCGGACCTGGGCTCGGTGGAAGACACCATGGAGGACCGCACGCAGGATGCCTTCGTCGACGGCGAGCGCGTCGTGGCCTTCCAGGTGCTGCGTGCCATCGGATCGTCGTCTGTGGATGTCGCGCGGCGCGTGGAATCGGCCATCGAGTCGTTGTCGCGCGACCATCCCGAACTGGAGGTGCGTCAGTTCAACTCCACCGTGGATTTCACCAAGGAGTCGTACAACGCCTCGGTGGAGGCGCTGGTGCTGGGCGCGATCCTGGCCGTGGTGGTGGTGTACGGCTTCCTGCGCGACTGGCGCGCCACGCTGATCGCGGGCGTGGCGATGCCGCTGTCGGTGATCCCCACCTTCATCTTCATGTCGTGGCTGGGCTTCACGCTCAACCTCATCACCCTGCTGGGGCTGTCGCTCGTCGTGGGCACCCTGGTCGACGACGCGATCGTGGAGATCGAGAACATCGTGCGGCACATCGGCATGGGCAAGTCGCCGTTCAAGGCCGCGCTGGAAGCGGCGGACGAGATCGGCCTGGCCGTGGTCGCCACCACGCTCACCATCGTGGCGGTCTTCGTGCCGGTGAGCTTCATGTCCAGCGTGCCGGGCCAGTTCTTCCGCCAGTTCGGCATCTCCGTCGCCATCGCGGTCGTCATCTCGCTGCTGGTGGCCCGCCTGCTCACGCCGGTGATGGGCGCCTATCTGCTGAAGCCGCTCGCTCACGCGCAACGCCCGTCGCGGTTCGCCGGCCGGTATGAAGCGCTGGTGAAGTGGGGGCTGCGCCGCCGTGGGCTGGCGCTGGCCTCGGGTCTGGGCCTGCTCGCCGCGTCCGTCGCGCTGCTGCCGCTGCTGCCCACCACGTTCATCCCGGCGTCCGACCGCAGCCTGTCCACCCTCAATTTCGAGCTGCCCCCGGGCACGCCGCTCGAACAGACCGTCCAGGCGGCCGAACGGGCCCGCAAGCTCATCGCCGCGCAGCCGGAGGTCGTGGGCATCCTGAGCTCGATCGGCAACGGCGCGCAGACCGATGCGCTGGGAACCAGCAGCAACGGCGAAGTCCGGGCCGGAACGCTCACCGTGAAGCTCGTGCCGGAATCGAAGCGGACCGCATCTCAGCGCGAGTTCGAGCTGCGCATCGCCGAGGAACTCAAGACCATTCCCGGGTTGCGCGTGCGCTTCGGCGCCGGCAATGCCGGCGAAACGCTGGACATCGTGCTCGTGAGCGACAACGCAGCGGTGCTGGACCGCGCGGCCGAGGCCGTCGAGCGCGAGATGCGCAGCGTGCCGGGCGTGGGCAACGCGGCGGCGAGTTCGTCGGTGCGCCGGCCCGAGGTGACGATCCGCCCCGCGCTGGACCGGGCGGCCGACCTGGGCGTGACGGTGGCGGACATCGCCGACACGGTGCGGGTGGCCACGCTGGGCGACACGTCCGCCCAGCTGCCGAAGTTCAACCTGGAGGAGCGCAGCATTCCGGTGAGAACCCAGCTCGAGGACTCCGCGCGCGGCAACCTCGATGCACTGAAGCTCCTGCAGGTGCCGGGCACCCACGGCCACAGCGTGCCCCTGGAATCTGTGGCGACGCTCGAGATGGGCAGCGGCGCCGCGCAGATCACGCGCTTCGACCGCAGGCGCAGCGTGAGCATCAAGGCGGACGTGGCCGGTGCCCCGCTGGGCGAAGTGACCGAAGCGGTCCAGAAGCTGCCGTCCATGCGCAACCTGCCGCCGGAGGTGAAGCAGAAGGCGTACGGCGACGCGGAGCGCATGAACGAGCTCTTCGGCGAGTTCGCCATCGCCATCGTGGCCGGCATCGTGCTCGTGTATTGCGTGCTCGTGCTGCTGTTCCACGACTTTGCGCAGCCCATGACCATCATGGCGGCGCTGCCCTTGTCGCTGGGCGGAGCGCTCGGTCTGCTGTACCTGAGCGGCGAGGCGCTCTCGCTGCCGGCCATCATCGGCATCCTGATGCTGATGGGCATCGTGACCAAGAACTCGATCCTGCTGGTGGAGTACGCGCTCGTGGCCATCGAGCGCGGCGTGCCGCGCAACGAAGCGCTGCTCGACGCGTGCCTCAAGCGCGCCCGGCCGATCCTGATGACCACCGTGGCCATGGGTGCGGGCATGGTGCCCATCGCGCTCAAGATCGGCGCCGACGCCGACTTCCGCGCGCCGATGGCCATCGCGGTGGTGGGCGGGCTGATCACCTCCACCGTGCTCTCGCTGTTCTACGTGCCCGTGGTCTTCACCGTCGTGGACGACGCCAAGGCGAGGATCGCGAAGCTGTTCGGGAGCGGGCGGTCAGCCCGCACCTCCGGACCGGCCCTCGACGTGCCGCGGGCATGACAAGACCGACAACGACTCGAACCCTGGAAACAAGGAACTGACATGGAAACGGACGTACTCGTGGTGGGGGCCGGCCCGACCGGCCTCATGATGGCCAACCAGCTCGCCCGCTTCGGCGTGCGCGTGACGATCGTCGACCGGCACTCGGGGCCGGCCCAGCAATCGCGGGCCATGGCCGTGCAGGCACGCACGCTGGAGATCTATCGCAAGCTGGGCGTGGCGGACCAGGCCCTGGCGCTCGGGCAGCGTGGCACGGCCGCGAATCTGTGGGCACGCGGCCGTCCGACGGCGCGCGTTCCGCTCGGTGACATCGGCCAGGACATCAGCGCCTTTCCCTTCGTGCTCATGCTGGGCCAGGACGAGAACGAGCGCATTCTCGGCGGCCATCTGCGGCAAGGGGGCGTGGAGATCCACTGGAACACCGAACTGACCGCGCTGGAGCATGCCGCGGATCACGAACGGGCCACGCTCCGGACGCCGGACGGATCGACGAGCACGGTGCGGGCCGCCTACGTGTGCGGCTGCGACGGCGCCCACAGCGCGGTGCGCCGCCTGAACGGCATTGGATTCCCGGCGCGCCCTACGAACAGACGTTCTTTGTCGCGGACACGGTCGCGCAAGGGCCGATGCGGCCGGGCGAGTTGAACATCTACCTCTGGCCCGATGGCTTTCACCTGTTCTTTCCGATGCGGGGGGAGAACGCGTGGCGCGTGATCGGCATCCTGCCCAAGGCGCTGCGCAACCGCGACGACGTGACGTTCGAGGACGTCGTGCCGTCCATCCTGGGAGAGGCGGGCGCCGCGATCCGGTTCGCGCAGTGCCACTGGTTCTCCGTGTACCGCATCCACCACCGGAGTGCGGAGCGCTTCCGGGCGGGACGCTGCTTCCTGCTGGGCGACGCCGCCCACATCCACAGTCCCGCCGGCGGGCAGGGCATGAACACCGGCTTGCAGGACGCCTACAACCTCGCCTGGAAACTCGCTTGGGTCCTCAACGGCCAGGCGGGGGAATCGCTACTAGACACCTACGAGCAGGAACGCATGCCGATGACCCAGCGCCTGCTGCGCACGACCGACCGCCTGTTCCAGCTCGTCGTGTCCGAAGGCCCGATCGCGTCGTTCATCCGTACCCGCGTCGCCGCTCGCCTGATGGCCCTGGCGATGCGATCCAGGCGACTGCGTCGGCTCGCCTTCCGCACCATTTCGCAGGTGGGCATCCGCTATCGCCGCAGCGTGTTGTCGCAGAACCTCGGTGAGCATCCCGACGGCGCGCCGCGCGCTGGGGATCGCTTTCCGTGGATGCGGCTGCGTCTCGGTGCCGAGGGGCGGTCGGAGGATCTGTTCGGCAGGCTGAACGATTCACGGTTCAGCGTGCTGGCGGTCGGACAGCCGGTGCCGCCGGGGGCGAAGGACGGAGCAAGCGGCATCGACTGGATCGAGGTGGACGCGAAGGAAGACAACAGGGAGAAGCTCGCCGCCGCAGGCATTCCCGTGCCGTCCTTCTACCTGCTCCGGCCCGACGGCCACGTGGCGCTGGCCGGTCGCGCGCTCACGGTCGACGCTGTCGCAAACTGGTTCCGCGAACACGGCATCACGCTGGACGAGCACGGCAAGGCCCGGAACCTCCGTGCCGCCGAGACGCTTTCTGCACAGCGCCTGTCGGCCTTCGGCGGGAGGCGGGCGTGGCGGGCATCGACCGGCTGAGGCCGGTCGGGATTCTCGAGGCGCGCGGTCGGTTCAGGCCGCGCGCTTCAACGCGCCTTCGCGCCCGATACCGGCCTGATCCAGCGCCGCCTTGAGACGCCCGATCTCGGCATCGGTGATCTTCACCAAGGGCGGCCGCACCACCGCCTTGTCCAGGCGGCCCAGCAGCACCAGGGCTTCCTTCATGCGGTTGTGCATGTCCAGGAAGGGCGGCGTAGAACACCTGAGAAAGCGGCACGATGCGGTCGTTGATCGCCTGCGCCGCCTTGAGGTCCCCGGCTTTCACCGCACGGAACAGCGCCACCTGGAGATCGGCGATGACGCTGCCGGCCCCGGACAGCAGGCCGTTGGGACCCATGGTCAGCGACGCCATCAGCCACGATGAATGCGTGGTGAGCACGTTCACGGGGCGGGGCAGGGACTGGAACGAGCGGATGTGCCGCTCGTGCAGCATCGCATCGTTCGACCAATCCTTGATCGCGCGGATCGTGGGCACCGCCTCGAACATGCGCAGCAGGGTGTCGAAGGGATACCCAGGCCGCCGCCCATGGGGTACTGGAAGGCGATGATCGGCAGATCCGTGGCGTCCGCAATGCGGCGGAAGTGCGCGAGGGCCATCTCGGGCCGAAGCTGCCCGCCCATCGACATGCTGTTGGGAGGGAACACCAGCAGCGCCGAGGCGCCTTCCTTGTCTGCCATCGCCGCGATCCGGGCGGCCTCCACACTGCCATCGGCGTACACGCCGTTGATCAGCGGAACCCGGTCCCCCACTTCCTCCAGCGACATGGCCAGGATGCGCTGCTCATCGAAGGTACAGGCGTGAACTTCCGAGGCATGTCCGTTGACCGTCACCGCACTCACGCCCTCGATCAACGCGCAGTCACGCAGGTGACGGCGTGTCTGCCGTTCGTCGATGCTCAGGTCTTCGTGCAGGGCGAGCAGAGTGGCCGGAATGACACCGGCGGGGACGAAATGAGGGAAGCGGCGCATTCCGGGACCTCGCGGGGAAGAGGGTGCGGGGAGTGTACTACCGGGGGCGAAAGCAATGCGGGCCGCGACGGGGGGCGGTCCCGGACCCGAAGAAGTCGTCGATGCAGTCTTGGAGATATCCGCTTTCCGTCGAAGGGTGAGGTGCTTGGCGAGAAATACGCCTAAGGCGTATATTCGGACCATGTTCACTTTCTTCGAGTCCGCCGCTTTCGAACGCTATCGTCCCGCCTATCTGGATGAGGACGAGTTTGCCGAATTCCGGCAATTCTTGATTCTGAATCCGAGTGCAGGGGCTATTGTCCCGGGCTCTGGCGGTGTGCGGAAAGTACGGTGGTCGAGATCAGGTATGGGAAAGCGAGGTGGACTCCGTGTGATCTATTACGTGCATAGGTCGCCGGAGGAGATCTGGTTGCTGACTCTCTACGCCAAGGCGAATCTGGACAATGTTCCGGGCAGGATACTGAAACAGTTGTTGGAGGCGTTCCGCGATGATTAAGAAACTCTCCCAGAAGGAATTGGCGAAGCTGGAAGCCACGCGTGATGTTTGGCAGGAAGTCCTCGACGGAGTCAAAGAGATAAAGAGAGGTGGGGGCCGAAAGGTGGCGGTGAAACCGACCTCGGAAGTGGTGCGTGTCCGAATGAAGAGCGGCCTGTCGCAAGCACAGTTTGCAGCGGTGCTAGGGGTATCGAAGAGAACCCTGGAGCAGTGGGAGCAGGGGCGCCGAGAACCCTCCGGCGCGGCACAAACGCTCTTGAGAATTGCGGACAAGCATCCTGAGGTATTGCTGGAAGTCGCCGCGTGAGAGGGGCGTTATCTGCAATGCGAATGGTCCAGTGGAAGCTTGTTGCGGTTCATGCACCGTCTTACAGGTCGCGAGCCGACATCTGCACTTGACCAGACTCGCTATCGGGCAGTGGTTCGACGCGCGTTGTAGGCGATCTGTGCAAGAGGGGGGGGGCGGGAGGCAAGAATGTCATGGGCGGTTACAGGATCCGTTCCGCTATGGCGACCCCGTTCTGCGGCCTTTACCCCGTGGGCACGAGAGAGTGATTGATGAATGTCGATAGACTAGAACTACGACTTGGTTGGGTGGCTGGAATCAATTCCCGGGTTTCAAGGATTTGTTGGTCGAGGGGAGGAGATGTTGGTGTTCGTTGATCAAGCTTCATTTACACCGCATTCCTTTCTCGAACTTCTTCGCTTCTTTATGAGGTATCGCATTGACAGGGAGCGTCTAGTACCTTTGTTTCAGTTCGTTACCGGAAGCCGAAAGGTCGGAGAACGTACGCTGATCCTGAGTCTCTTGGCACGACGCACTGTTTGGCCCCCGTGATGCCGACGAAATGGTGGCAACGTGCACGTTGGAGTGTCCTGGGTTTCTCGCGGTTCGAACCAGTCGTTAAATTCAACTGGGAAAATGGCGCCTGTCCACTAATAGGTCTTGAGCCGAGATCGGCATTCGACGACTCTGCCATCACTGGCCGGTGGCGTGGGATGAGTGGTGTTGTTGAACTGTGGAAGGGGGGCGGCGTGGAGGCTAGTGGCCATGCGTGAATGCAAGACCCGACCCCGGCGCCCGTCACTGTCCAGAGACCCGAAGTTCCCCGTGAACCAAGTTGGAGCCCATTGGCTCCCCTTTGAGGACTCAATCGTGCAGCTCAATAAACATGCTGTCCCTTAAAATCTGATGCAGATACCAGGTGTCGAAATGAATTGACACGCTATGCCGCGTCTATATTCCGGAGGGTGCGTGGGTTGCGTCGGCCTACAGTCGGGCTTCAAAGTCGACCTCTTTCTTGAGTTGGCATGTGGCATGTATTGGCAAGACGTGGGGCACAAGTAATGGACGATCTAAGAGACATTCCGTCAACACCATTTAGCTATGCCGATCTCCTCGAGCAGTCAATTGAGCAGCTAGAGCAAGCCGTTCGGGAGCTTAGGGGAAGTGGCAGATTGACGCCTGAAGTCCTGCACACGATACGCACATAAATTATTTCCTGAGTAAAGAATATCTATCACAAATCCCAACGCCATCGAGGAAACGTTCTTTTCGGTCGGAGAAACCAGACAGATTGTTGAATTTGGCCTAACGCTCACCGGACGACCCCTCAAAGACCAGGCGGAAGCTAAGAACCTCTCTCAAGCCCTCGACTTCCTAGAGGAACTAGCCGGAAATCCATTAAGGCCGATCAGCGAGGCAGATGTTCGCCAACTCCACTTTCTCGTACTTAAGGGCATCGATGACGCGAACGCGGGCGTGTATCGCTCAGTTCAAGTGGAGATCTCAGGGTCCAAATACAAGCCCCCAGCACCGGAATCACTGAACTCTCAGATGCATCAGTTTGGCGATTGGCCAGGAATGCCAGTGTTCTTGGGCATTTCGATCTTGGCGACCAGCAAGGACTCCTAAACGCGGCAGTAGCACACTCGTGGTTTGTCCAGATCCATCCATTTGTCGACGGGAATGGGCGAGTCGGGCGTCTCTTAATGAACGTCATTCTTATGCGGTTCGGATTTCCCATAGCCATCATCGCAAAGGAAGATCGACTGCGCTATTACGACGCGCTTGAAGAATCTCAGGAATCCGATCTCTCCAGCTTTCTCACATTGCTGACGGAATGCATTCACGAAAGTCTTGAAGAATATTCACGTGCTGCAGAAGAGCAACGAGAGAAGACGGAATGGCTTGCGACGTTGGCGGACAAGTTCACTGCCCGTGAGAAGATTAAGGCCGCCAATGAGTATGAGGTTTGGCGAAGCGCGATGGATCTGCTCAAAGGGTACTTCAAACAAACGGCAGCTATGCTTGACGAGATGGCACAGATTGCCAACGTCTACTTCAAGGATTTTGGAACGCTTGAGTTTGAGAAGTACTTAAGCCTTAAGGCTGGAGAATCTACAAAGAAGACTTGGTTCTTCCGAGTGGATTTCCGGGCAGGTGAAAAATCTGCCCGATATCTCTTCTTCTTTGGTTCCCCCAGTTTTCACCTGAAACGGCACTGCGATGTCTCACTTTCTGTTTCGAGGGAGGAAGGAATTGGATCCTTTCGCTTCCAGAGACTTGAGCACATTACTGCACCGAATGTTCCAACGATGGTAGAAATCGGCTACAAACCCACGGAGGAGAAGTTTGTCTCTAGAAGCAGAATTGGCCATCTGCGGGAAGATAAGCTAGATGTATTGGGAAGGCAGTTCTTTGAAGAAGTCATTGATATGCACTTCAAGAATTGACGCCCGATCATGCCTCGTGCCATCCAGCGGTTACGGCACCGTTTATGCCGCGTACGGTCGTTCTTCACCCCATTGCCTGCTCGTTGGGAAAGTGGAAATTGTCGTGCCCCTTTGCAGCGTCACCGCCTACTTTGAACAGGAGATGCATGCCATGAAGACCCAAGTCCTACTTGTGACACTAAGCCTCGTTGCAGGCGGCTGTGCAACGAGCCCGACTTGCCCGCAGGGCACATATTTGTTCATGGCTGAGAACGTTGACAAAGCTTGCCAAGGCAAGGTTGGCCTGCAACTTCGTGATCAAAACGGTGACGTCGCTGGAGAATGTCATTCAAAGGGACCGCGAGTGTTCTTTTGCAGAGAACCCGGGTGGTGCAAAGACGAGCGCCAGGAATTCAGTGTCGATAAGGTGGCTTGTCATCCTATAGACAAGAGAGCCGCGGACACGAAGTTGTGCTGGATCGTCTTCGGCGGGAACCCACAGCATCCGAGAAGTTATGAAACAGCGTTGAGTCCAGATGCCACCTCAGACTATTGCGCACTACTTAGCGCCAAAGATGGTGGGAGTGATGTAAAGCTTGGCTGTAGAGATTCTGAAGGCAGATCGCGTTTTGGTTCGCAGTTTGCGGTCGGCCCCCAGGGGCGCCGAGATAGACAGCTTTCAGCGGAAGGGCCAGCCTTCGGACCGAATCCAAACTGCGGATGGTTCTGATCGTATGTTCCGTCGAGGGCGCAGCACGAGCAGGTGTCAGATACTGTCTTCAATAGCAAGTCCCTGGCGGTGGTGGGAATAGGGTCAGATACCGTCTTGAATAGCAACCCCCTGGCGGTGATAGTTGGGGTCGAAGGGTTGGCCTGACTTGACCACGGCGTAGATGAGATGGACGAGCTTTCTCATCACCGCCGTGATCACCGCCTTCTTTGCCAGTCCGTTGGCGATGAGTCGTTCGCCGAACACCTTCAGAGCAGGATTGTGTTGAAGCGCCACCAGACCTGGCATGTACAGCGCACGCCGAGCTGCGGCATTCGCTCGCTGTGAATGGCGATCGGGTGATTGTTGTACGACAATGCTCTGAGGATCCCTTGGAATCCACGCCATGCCGACGCAGTCCGGCGATATCCCGGCGACCCTCGCAGACGGGGGTCGGGTCTTGCAGGAACACATCTCGTCACCTCACATCCGCTCATGTACCACCCTCTCCACACTCGACCGTAAGACGAATGGTGAAGAAGTCGGACGAAGCCAGGTTCACTTAGCTCAGCTGAATGCTGGATTGCAAGACCCGACCCTCGTCTATTGCGGAGATCGGCATTCGACGAGACTCGCCACTGGCCGGTGGTTGGATGAGTGGTGTTGTTGAACTGTGGAAGGGGGGCGGCGTGGAGGCTAGTGGCCATGCGTGAATGCAAGACCCGACCCCGGCGCCCAGAAGGCGATGATCGGCAGATCCGTGGCGTCCGCGATGCGGCGGAAGTGGGCGAGGGCCATCTCGGGCCGAAGCTGCCCGCCCATTGACATGCTGTTGGGGGGGAACACCAGCAGCGCCGAGGCGCCTTCCTTGTCCGCCATCGCTGCGATCCGCGCGGCCTCCACGCTGCCGTCGGCGTACACGCCGTTGATCAGCGGAACCCGGTCCCCCACTTCCTCCAGCGACATGGCCAGGATGCGCCGCTGCTCATCGAAGGTACAGGCGTGAACTTCCGAGGCATGTCCGTTGACCGTCACCGCACTCACGCCCTCGACCAGCGCGCAGTCACGCAGGTGACGGCGTGTCTGGCGTTCGTCGATGCTCAGGTCTTCGTTCAGGGCGAGCAGCGTGGCCGGGATGACACCGGCGGGAACGAAATGGGGGAAGCGGCGCATTCCGGGACCTCGCGGGGAAGAGGGTGCGGGGAGTGTACTACTGGGGAGAAGCGGGCCGCAGCGAGTGCCAGGTACAGGACATCGGATGCGACGGAAGCCCTGGCCGGACTGTGAAAAAGTCACTGCAAAGAGACGGCGAACAGTGGAATACTGAATAGCAAGGCTCTGGCCACGTGGCGACTCGAGTCTTATGACGATTCGATGGTAACGGGTTGACTCCCTTGAGTGCCAGGCGCAACCATGGAACTGAGTGGCGCAAGGACTTGCCGTCGAGTGTATCTTTAAGATCCGAGACGGTGGGGGTATTTCGAGGCTGAAGAACGGCTTGAGATTGGGGAAGCCTCGCCAAACTACACGCGGGTGACTCTAGCAGGCGCTGGGATGAGATGCGTCGAATCGACGCGTTCTTTGCCGACACAAGGCGAATTGTGAATGCGATGCGTCCAAATGCGTCAACTTCCAGATGCGCGTCGTGGCCAAAAATGTGGTCCATCCGGGCGACACAGACATTCCCAGTTAGCCGAGTGTCGCGGCAATTGTGCAGGAGGGTAGAGATGAAGATTCAAATCTGCTGCATTGTTCTCGCGTGTCTGATTTCTGGTTGCACCTGTCCCAAGTACGTCAGCTACCAAGTTATACGGTAAACCTTGAAGGTATCCAAGCTAAGACAGGCCGAGTGGAAACCAATATGGCATCGGTGAAACTAGACCCAAAGTATCGCGAGGCCACCGAGAAGCTTCAAGACCTCGACCTTCTTCAAGCTCGTACATGTCATCAACTGCGCAGTATGAGACCTAGCGCGGAGAAAGATCGACTAGAGAGCCTCTATGTCGAGATGTTGATTGAAATGCAGCGAATTACCTTGGACCCAAGCTTGGTCAACACGCTTCAGTCGAAGAACGAACAGCACCGCGATGAAGACCTCTCTACTCTGGGCAAGAAAGAGTGTTCTTCACAGAAAGTTCCTAGGAAGATTGAAGACAGAAAGACTCAGGTGGTCCCAATACAACCAGATCACTTGGCTCTCTCCTGAACCCAAGTGCATCTCCGCCGAAGCCAACAGTCTCGTGCTGAAGGACACGGTCACGGTACCACGTCAAGTCGGCACGGATGATAAGACCGAGTCCCCCGATGAGTGGGGCCAGGTCATCATTGAACCGGGCAAGGCTGAGGACAACCAGCTGTGTTATCGCCTGAAGTGCCGAGGTGCCCCCACGTACAATTGCACTATTGATTACGAGATTCGTTGGTACGAGCGAAGATTTGACACTGTCGAGTGTTGGGACAGTGCTCGAAGTTGGTGGAAGGAATAGCGATGCCCAACGAGACGCTCAACCGATGCATAGGCAGCGAGCGCAGGTCAGCAACTGGTCGAGCTCGCGGAGGCATCGAAGCTTGCAGCGGCAATCTAAAGTGAAGCGTCTCTAAGCAGATGTGCGTCGAGGTCGCCGGCCACGACGACGCTTTCTTGAGTGTCACACGCAAGCTCGAACAACTTGTGGCGAGGCGATAGTCATGGCGCTTCTCGATGAAATCTTGGCGTGGACCGAGACGAGCCTGACCCCTTGGCAACGGGATGCCGCGCGGCGCCTGTTCCAGGAGCAACAAGGTCTTTCGGCGCAAGACTATGACGACCTGTACGCGTTGATGAAATCCGCGTATGGCCTGCTGGATCCTACGAACCGGGTCCCCGTGCCGCTGGCTGCGGTTCATCTTCCAACGCATGCGGCTAGAGCTGCTGGCGTGGTTCTAAGAGCGATGCGTGAACTCAAGTACGTGAATCGCATCGCGCCCGATCAGGTTCTGCGATTCGCACCGAACGGGTTGACGGTTATCTACGGCAACGGAAGCGGGAAGTCAGGCTATTCGAGGGTGCTGGAAGCGTGCATGCCGAGCACGCGACCAGCAGGAGAGTGTCCTCCCGGATGCGACGGATGCCGCTTTCTCCAAGCTCATTCCCGAGGCACTGTTTGACATTGAGGTGGGTGGAGCAGCCAAGACCGTCGTTTGGAAAAGGGACGCAGCACCTCCAGACGAACTGTCGGCGATTGCTGTTTTCGATACCCACTGCGCTCGCGCATACCTGACAGCTGAGCAGGATGTCGCCTACCTCCCGTACGGACTCGACGTGGTCGAGAACCTTGCTAACAAGGTTCTGCCAGAGCTTGCTAGGCGGCTTTCCGCGGAGATCGCGGGAGTGCAGATTGACGTGGAGCCGTTCGCGTTTCTTAGAGGTGGGACTGCCGTAGGACGTCTGGTCACTGAACTGAGTGCAAAGACCGATCCAGACGATGTTCGCCGTCTTGCTCATATGACCCCGAGGAGACTTTGACTCTCGCAGACTTGCAGAAGGCATTGGCAGAGACGGATCCTCGGAGCAAGGCAAAGGAAGTCAGCCTTTCCGCACAGCGCATCGAGGAACTAGTCAAGAGAGTCGACGCGGCTGAGGTGTGGGTCAGCGACGCCGCGATTGCCAAGCTGAAGGAGCTCGACGAAGCAGTCCTTGTTGCTGCTCAAGCAGAGAAGGTGGCGGCGGAGCAGTTTCGCGCCGGCGGATCACTCTTGCCGGGAACGGGGGAGCAGGTATGGAAGGCAATGTTTGATGCTGCCCGACGCTTCTCGACAGAGAGTGCGTATGAGGGGCATCCGTTTCCGCATGTCAAGCCTGGTGCTCATTGCGTCTTGTGCCAGCAACCGATCGACAGTGCGGGCGATCGAATGAAGCGTTTCGCGGACTTCGTCCAGTCTGATGCCGCGAAGGTCGCGGCCGCCAAGCGAGAGCAACTGGGCGCCGCAGTTCGCAAGATCGAGGCCGCCCGTCTCGTGTTCGACCTGGACCCCGCGCTTTCTTCGAGCTCCATACGATCGAGAACGGGTTGTCTGATAAGGTCAGCAAGTTTGAGTCGGGTATCGAGGTACGACGCGGCTGGATGCTTGGCGCCATAAGTTCGCATGCTTGGAGCGAAGTGCCCGCGTTCGAGGGCGATCCGCGTGATCGCCTTCGAGGCATAGCGGAACGACTCAGAAAGGCGGCAGCTGAACTGGACAAGGCTGCTGACGAGGGGAAGCGCAAGACGCTCGAGACGCAGCGCGATGAACTCGTCGCTAAGGGGGCTCTCGGCCCCACCGCGAAGGCCATCGTGTCCTTGATTGAACGCATGCGACTAAGGGCGCGCCTTGAAAAGTGCAAGGACGACCTAAAGACCAAGGCCATCTCTGACAAGTCGAAGGAGTTCGCGAGCACCGCGGTGACCGCGGCACTGAAGGATGCACTTGACCAGGAGTTTGGGATGCTTGGAATGGGGCACATCCGGACGAAGCTCAGCGAGCGTAATGACAAGGGGAAAGATGAAGTACCGGCTGGTACTTGACTTGCCTGTAAGCAACAAGCTGGAGGAGATCCTTAGCGAAGGGGAGCAGAGGGCGATCGCTGTCGGTGCCTTTCTTGCCGAGCTTCGCCTCGCCAGTCATGGTGGCGGAATCGTGTTCGACGATCCGGTCTCCTCATTGGATCACTGGCGCCGGCGGCAGGTGGCGCGTCGACTTGTCGAGGAGGCCAAAGGCAGGCAGGTGATCATACTGACGCATGACACGACGTTTCTCGGCGAACTCAGAGATGCGATTGAGCAGCTTGCTGTCGATCATCAGATGCACCATTTGGAGTGGATGGGCAACCGGCCGGGATTCGTCTTTGCAGGATTGCCATGGGCGCACAAGAGCTACAACGAACGAATCGATCGCCTGGAGAAGGCACGGAGCGAGCTTGAGAGAAGGTGGTCGGCGTATCCCGGCGAGGCCGAGGCGGGCGACATGAGGCACCAGTACAGCTTTCTTCGCGCGACTATCGAGCGTGTAGTTCAGGACTTGGTTCTTAATGGCGTCGTCCAGCGTTACCGGGACTGGATTCGTGTCGACAATCTTGACGAGGTAGTTGGCTTTGATGCGGGTGAGCAGAAAGAAATTGCGCGCCTCTTCAAGCGGTGCTGTGATGTCGTCGACGCGCATGATCCCGCCTCGGCCAAGAACGCGCCGGTGCCGAACCCGACGGATCTTGGATCGGACCTTCAGAGTCTCAAGGGGCTGATCGCGGCGATAAAGGCGCGACGAGCGAAGGGAAGGCAGCGCCGAGAGCGGGCGTGGTGCCAAGTACGCCGTAACCTGTGCGCCCAGTGGCGCAAGCTCGTGATGCAACGTTGTTGGTGTCAGGTCTTGCAGTCACGGATCTGCCGATCTGTCCCGATTTTCGCAGGTGGCGCGAGGCAGATGAAGTGTGGTCGTGGTTTGACAGAATCATGGTCTCGATCGTGGGCGCCAAGGCCAACACCGGCGTGTGGTCCGCTGATGGAACTCCACGCGCCCGACGGGCCGGCGAGTCAGCGGCTGCCGCGAGTGCGTCTTCCCGAGCCCGACTAACGGGAGGGTCAAGTCTTGCATCAACGCATGGCCTGCCTTGGCCCCCCGCGGGTCGGACCATTCGTAACCGAGGAATGGCGCCTGTCTAATAGGTCTTGAGCCCAGATCGGCATTCGACGAGACTCTCCACTAGCCGGTCGTTCGACGGGCGGTGTCGGCGATCTGTGGAAGAGTGCGGCCTGGAGACCAATGGTCATGCGTGAATGCAAGACAGGACCCAGAAGCTCCCACTACGCTGGCCGCTTCCCGCAGGTGACGTTCGTTGAAGGGTGTTCTGAATGACGCCCAACCCTGCAGTCGAACGGGCATGCGCAAGAAGCCGCGCGGGTCGCACATTTCCACGTTGGAGCGAGAAACGATGGATACCGTATGAAAAAGCTCCTTCGCCTTGTCCTCATCTATGCTGCCCTGTTCGCCATAATGGGCTTGGTGCCGATCCTTGTTCTGTATCTGGAACTCGAATCTGACCGAGTACTTGGCATGATTCCCGACGTCCCCCATGAAAACCAGATTGAGTGGATTGACACTTTGAGGGACGCCGATGCCCTGCGACGGGCCTGCCATCACCTCGCAAACCAGGCCGATCGTTATTCAGAGCTTTTCCGTTGGAGCTGGCAGTCGTCCAGGAAGCTTGCGTGGGGATTCATAGGCACTTTGCTTCTATCGAATGGCCTTGCGATTGCCGCATTCTTGAACGTCGCTTGGGAGCTCCGAAAGCTGCTCCGAACTGGTGAGCAAAGCGCAGCTAAGCGCTTCAATTGACATGTAGTTGCAGGGGATGTGCCAAGAGGCGTCGTCGTACCTTGCTTGAGACTCAGCAGCGTCGGACTCAGCAGGGTCGGGTCTCGCATTGCAGCATCTTCGCTCCTACGGGCATCGGATGCCCTTTCGGCCTCGATGCCGTCGTCAATCAGCGATGATCTGGTCAGGGCAATGGAGGAGATCTCGAGCGAAGATGATTGACTGGGATGTTATTCGAACGTTGGGGTTGGGATCCACGGCTATGATCGCGGCGGCATTCTCGGGCCGAAAGCTGAAGGACCTATGCAGCCGGATTTCGCTTAGCCTCTCAACGTGGCGTCGAGTACAGATTGTCCTCTTCGTTGGCTTAGTAATCGTTGTCCAGTTCCTTATCTTCGTAGCCCTGATCGGGTCGTTTCCCAGGGGAGAAATCGGTCAGAGTGGGCGAATGGACATTGCCCTGGGTTTTGCCGTCGGCGTAGTGCTCGGCTATTCGGTGTTTGCTCTCTTCGATGACCGGAATGAGTAATGAATCTTGAGCGCATCAAACTGCTGCTCATCGATGACGCCAAGCGGGGTTTGGCCGATATCGAGGCGGGTCGGACGCAAGAGGCCGAAGCTGCCATCGCTCAATTGCAACGACGCCGAGCAACCGCCGCAACTCCCGCCAAGACGCGAGGCGGATAGCCGCTATCGCGTCGAGTTGACGTCGAGTTTCCTCGAACGCCTCGACGCGATCGAGTCGTTATAGACCGAGACAGACGCTGCCTTCGCCCATGACGATCTCCTCCCGGATTGGCACACCATGGTCATCCCCAACTGCGCGCGCACCCCGCGCATGGGCCGTGCAGAACAAGGATATCGCCTTGGCGATCAAGCTCGTTCAAGGCGTGAAGGAGTAGATTTTTCATGACCAAGGTTGCCATCTCGAAGCCGAGCACGTCGAAGACGAAGACAGTGCCATTCGACGTCACGACGTACCTCAAGACGCCCGAAGACATGGCGGACTACCTGAACGTTTGGCTCGAAGAGGCACCGGACGATGTGGCCGGCATCGTAAGTGCCCTCGGGGACATCGCACGCGCCAAAGGCATGACTCAGGTGGCGAAGGACGCGGGGCTTAGCGAAGAGTCTCTATCGAGCGCTCAGCGCCGATGGTGACCCCAGCTTCGTGACAGTGCTCAAGGTGGCACGGGCGCTGGGCATAAAGCGCCACATAGAGGCCGCGTAGGGTGCACGTGAACGACGAACTACACGTCCCCGAAAGGCGAGCGGGTCACTACCCTCCCACCACCCCGTGCCTATGCAAATCCCGGTGGTGCCATCCACTCGTTACACATCCACCGGCAATTCTCGCTCGGCGAGACAACCCTCGTTACTCGCTTGCAAGAACGGCGATTCGTCGAATCCAGCGTCCGCAGCGGACGTTTCTTGGCGTCCGCTTCCTGTCCATCTTCTTTCGACCACGGATCGTCAGGGCGATCAGGGGCAGGCCGGTGACCAGCCCGAGCCAGGTTTCGGGTTCGGGGACCATGTTGGGACTGAATTCCAGCGTGTAGTAGTCGTCCAGCAGAAATGTCGGCCGGCCTGCCAGCGCGTTGGTAAGGTCGAACGCTTCCTGGTCGAATTCCGGGAGTGGATCGAGTCTGGCATTGCATTTGACGGTTTGGCCCGCGTCGCCCACGACACGGCACTGCGCGCGGTATTGGACGTGGACGATCTCGAGGTGGCCGGCGCCGATGGATGCCTTCTTGTTCAGGGTGCCGTTGCCTCTAAGCTGCCCGAGCAGGATCTGTGGGTGGCCGTCTCTGTTGGCATAAGCCGAGACGAACGCCGACAAGCTGTCGGGCCAGGGCATGCCGGTTTCGACCTTACCCTTGAGTTCGAACTTCTCCGGAAGAATGTTGGGAACGAAGGGGGGCTCCCGCGTCTTCTGGGCACGATAGTAGTAATCGGTGGAGACGTTCACCTGAATCTGGATGGGGAAGTCGGTTCCGCCTGTGGCAGTGGCGCTGGCATTGACGAAGGGATCATCCCCGAAGGAGCTGCCGATGCCATAGCAGAACGCCTTGCCGCCGTCGATGTAGGAGATCTCGTTTGTCCCGATCGCACGCGTCTCGCCACTGTCCGCTTTTCCTGCGCAAGCGAAGGTGCCCTGGGAAAGGGGTAACGAGTTGTCCGTTGTCGCCAACGCGTACGGCATCACGAGCACGAGCGACGACAGGACCGCGATGGCCGTTCTCGCGGCGGATCGTGCCCGGGGCGATCTCCGTTCGCACGCTGTCGACGTTTCGGACAGGCAGGTCACCTTGGATACAAGGCATGAGGGATGAAGCCTTCCAGGTATGGGCTTACCGTACCGGCGATCGCGGACACTCTCTGACTCTCCCGCGTGCTTACGCGGCATGGCAACCCAGGGCCGGCCTGGATCTCGCCACGCCAGGAATTGCCGTCTCCATCGGACAGCAGCGAGCACGATCAATCCTGTTGCGAGCAACCACCAGGAACTCGGCTCGGGCACGGGCGTGGTGAGCAGCACGCCCGATTGAGACGTGAACACGTAGCCTGCCGGGGCTTCGATGGACAATGTCGCGGTGTGATCGAAATCCGCTGTCACGGATGCGAACGGGCCCGCCGCAGCCCTGGCCGTCGCGTTTCCCGTGAGGACGATCGGACTCCCGGGTATGGCCATCGCGGTCACGGAAAGCAGAGCGTGCAATTGGTGCGGATCCGTCGACAGACCGGTGACCGTTCCGGTCGCGGTCGCCATGGCGTCTGTCGAGCCGTTCGGTCCGAGCCGGCCGTCCCACGAGAATTCCACCTGCGACTTGACGCCGTTCACCATCAGGAAGGTCGAACTCCACATCGTCGCGAACGACCCGGCAAAGCTCCCCTCGACATCCAGCCGGAACGTGACGGCAACCGGCGCACCTGACGAGGCGCCGGGTGCCGCGGAAAAGACCACGCTGTCGGACAGCGCAGCGGTCGTTTGTGTGCGCCAACCGTGGTCAGCAGCAGGGGATTCTTCGCTCGCGTGGCTGTCCGTCGTGTCGCTGAACGCATAGGTTCGCAAGGATCCCGTGTTCAGGCTGGCGGAGGCCTTCCCCTGCCATGTCCAATCCGTCTGCTGACCGCCGATCTGGAGCGGGGTGTGCGCGAATCCGGAGTCCACGACGGCCCGGGTCCTCGAAATGGACGAGTCCACGCCGCCATCGATGTACGAACCATTGTCCGTGAACGTGAAGTAGCTCGCAGTCACCGAGTGGGCGAGGGCGGGCGAGCCCGCCCACGCCAGTGCGGCGATCGCGATGATGCCGGCCAGACGGCCGGGGGTGCGGCACGACCGTGTACCTTGCCCGCGTCGATCTTGTTTCAAGCGATTCATGGGAGGCCTCTCTCGCACACGGCAGAAAGGCAGCCGGCGCTGCAGGGCACCTGTTGCAGGCAGGGCGCCGTCTTCCCGACGATCGTTGCGGCCCGGCCTCGCCTTTCATCACCGACGATGATGTTCAGGCTACATTCGCTCGCTGTGAATGGCGATCGGGTGATTGTTGTACGACAATGCGCTGAGGATCCCTTGGAATCCACGCCATGCCGACGCAGTCCGGCGATATCCCGGCGACCCTCGACCACGAGCGGAGCGGGGCAAGCGAAGCCCAGGAGCGGGTTTGCGCAGACACGGAGACGGTCCGCCTGTTCATGGACTCGCTGCCCGCTGGACTGGGTGTGGGCTACGCGGCGCTTGCGATCATCGCGGTCTGTCTTTACCGGTTGGGCGTGTCCGCAGGGGTCGCCTGGTGGACGGGCACCGTGGCCGCCGCTCTCTCCGCGTGTCTGCTGGCTTACTGGCGCTACCGGCGTGAATCGCCCGCGGCCATGTCGTTGCGGCGTTGGGGGCGCCGTTTCACCTGGCTCGCCAGCGCATCTGCGCTGGCCTGGGGGTCGGCTGCCTTCTTCTTCATTCCCGCTCCGCCTGCGGTCGAGATGATGGTCGTACTGGGCGTCACGGCCGTCGCCGTCGGCGGGATCGGACATCTCGCCATGCACCTGCCTTGCTACTTCGGCTTTCTCCTCGGATCGATGGTCCCGTTCGTCGTCGCGTTTCTCCTCCTGGGAGATGCGCTGCACGCAGGGCTGGCGGCCGGCATGGCGGCACTGATCGCGGCCGCCGCCGGCTTCGGGCACTTCATGAACCGGACGATGCGGCGGTCGATCGTGCTTGCCCACCGCAACCGGCAGCTTGCAGAGGCTCTGGCGGAACGCACGCGCGAGGCCGAACAGGCCAATGCAGCGAAGTCCCGGTTCCTGGCATCGGCAAGCCACGATCTTCGGCAGCCCGTGCACGCCATCGGATTGCTTCTGGGTGTGCTGCGGGGGCAGGTGCTGCAGCGCGCCCAGGCCGAGATCGTGGATCGTCTGGCGCGGTCATGCGAGGCGCTGGAGGAACTGTTCGACGGCATTCTTGGCGTATCCAGACTCGATGCAGGCGCCGAAACGCCGCGGCTGACCGCCGTGCCGGTCCATTTGCTGTTCACTGCATTGCACTCCGCCTTCGAACCCCTGGCACGCGAGAAAGGGTTGCAGCTTCGCACGCACGATTGCCATGCAGTGGTCCACAGCGATCCCGCGTTGCTCGAACGTGTGCTTGCCAATCTCGTGTCGAACGCCATCCGCTACACCCACGCGGGAGGCGTCCTGCTCGCGAGCCGGCGGCGCGGAGCCGCCGTCTCCATCGAAGTCTGGGACACGGGCATCGGCATCGAGGCGCAGCACCAGGGTGCCATCTTCGAAGAGTTCTTTCAGTGCGGAAACACCGAGCGGGATCGCCGCCGGGGGCTCGGACTCGGTCTCGCCATCGTCAAACGTCTCGCGGGTCTTCTCCAACACACCGTGGAGTTTCGATCGGTGGCGGGGCGCGGTTCCGTTTTTCGCGTCCGGGTTCCCGCGTTCGACGGGCCCGTGGCCGAGGTCGCGGACACGCAATTGCCCAGTCCCGCGGTCAGGCGTGTCGCGGGCACCCGGGTCCTGGTGGTGGACGACGAGCCGGGTGTGCGCGACGCCACCGCGGCACTGCTGCGCCAGTGGAACTGTGAGGTGATCGCACTGGGTTCCATGGCAGAGGTCATGAGCGTGGCCGGGGAGTGGGCGTCGGCACCGGACATCGTCGTGAGCGACTTGCGGTTGCCTGACGCATGCAGTGGAACGGACCTGGTCGCGTGGCTGCGAGAGGAGTTCAATCGCGAGATCCCCGCATTGCTCGTGAGCGGCGATGCGCATTCCGCGACATCGAGATCCTCCCTGCCTCCCGGAACCGTGTTGCTGGCGAAGCCGGCCAGCGCGACAGCCATGCTCGAGACGCTCGTGTCCCTTCGCTCGCTGCCGGCTTCCCGTCCTGTTCCGGAAGCGGTTGTCTGACGATGAACATCCTCGTGGTCGACGATCACCCGTTGTACCGTGACGCGCTGGCGCGCATCGCGTCGCAGGTGTTCCCCGAGGCGGCAATCTGCGTTGCCGGCGACTGTGTCACCGCTCTGCAGCGCCTGCGCGACATGGGGTCTGCAGATCTGGTGCTGCTCGATCTGGCGATGCCCGGTGCCGGCGGGATGGAAGCGCTCGCGCGCATCCGGAACGATTTTCCTGGCGTGCGGGTCGTGATGGTGTCGGCTACCGAGCGCCGGGCCGATGTCGTGAGCTGCCTGCAGTCGGGGGCCTCGGGCTTCATTCCCAAGTCCGCGGCCACCGAAGTACTGGCGGCGGCGCTCAAACTCATCGGAGAAGGCGGCACCTACCTTCCTGCACTGCTGCTGGATGGTGTTGAACCCGCGGCGAGGACTGTCTCCTCCCGGAGTGCGCCGGGATCCGACCAGGGCTCGGCTGCAAGCGGCGTTCTTACGCCTCGAGAACTGCAGACACTCGCAGCGCTGTGTGGCGGCCGGAGCAACAAGGCCATTGCCAACGAACTGGGCATCTCGGAAGCAACGGTGCGTACCCATCTCACGACCGTGTTCCGTATTCTCGGCGTCTCCAACCGCACCCAGGCGGCGCGGGCGGCGCGGCAGAGAGGCCTCGTCCCGGACGAGTGATCACGGGGATTCAGCGGACCTATACTAGCGTTCCAATACTCATAATTCCTTCAGGAGCGAGGCCATCATGATCTGCATGCATGCTTCTCAACGATTCTTGCGGGGGCTCGTCCATGGCGGGCTGAACGGCGTGCTGATCGCTGCGACTTTTGCGTTCGTGGCGGCTCCGTCCGCCAACGCGGCGGCGAACGTCGTTCTGCTACCTCCGATTCCCGTCCTGCCGTCGAGCGCGCGCCTGGCAGAGACCGGCGCCATGCTCGGCACGTCCGTGCAAGGGTCGATCTCGATCACCGATCCTGAGCCGCTCCCTCTTCCTAACCCACCGTTCTTTCAGATCCAGTCTGCCTTCGATTCCTACTCGTCTCCCCTAGGTTTCGTATCCGTCGGTCCGTCCGTGAATGGTGAGAAAGAAGATGCCTTTCGAGAGACTTCGGACGGCCGTGGCGTGTCGGTCGGCACGACATCGGGGTTCATCAATAGCACGGCCATTGCCAGCCCCGGCAAGCTCCGCGCCCAGGCGACCGCAGGCGGTGGCGGCGGGTCTGTCAGCGGGATTTCAACGGCGACGGCCATGTTCGTGGACACCATCCAGCTCGGGCACGGTGGCGGCTACAGCATCGATTGGAACGTTCATGGCAGTGTCACAGGGGGATTTGCAACGCTGACCCCCGACGTCCGGCCTCGCACGCGTCCAGGTGCATCGGCCCAGATTCGCGCGCAGGTCTGGTGGGTTCCGTTTGAAACGAATTTGACGCAGGCGGCGGCTTCAAACTTCCTGGGCTCGGTTTACCAATCCTCCACCTGGACGTACAACCTCCAGACAGGTGAGACCGTGATAACGGACGAAAGCCGGCAGGCCGACTTCGGCGAAGACAGCGCGTTCACGATCTTCGAAAGAGACGGAACGAAGTTCTGGGTGGTGGGCCTGCTCGAGGTCAGTGCCAGCAGGGGTGCCGGGGACGGAGGCACAGTCCTCCCATCGTCGTTCGTGACCGGAACGGCCAACTTCCTCAACACGATCGAACTCACCATCGATTCCTTCAATTTTCCCGGCCAATCAGACGTCATCTCTGCCTCAGGCCACGATTACTCGATCCCGAGTCCCGTACCCGAACCATCCACTTTCGCGCTTCTCGCCTTGGGTGGGGTGTTCTTGAGCCGCCTGCGCCGGACGGGTGATCCCGTTTCGATCTGACGTATACACCCGCCCATGCAGCCATGGGCTGCGCGGGCAGGACTTGCGCGTTGAGGCCGGAGCGCTCGTTCGAGCGCAACTCCGCCGCAGGCTCCTGGCGGGCGGAGCGGAAACATCCAAGGTCAGGGAGCCTGCGTTGGTGGCAGACGCGTCGCCGCTGGAGGAGCAGTCAGCCTGGACGATGGGCCAGTTCGATCGCCCCGCGACCCATCGCCACGACGTCGACCTACCCCCCCGCCACCCCCTGCGTATTCACATACAGCGCATAGACGCTCTTGCTCGCCGCCATGAACAGCCGGTTGCGATGCCGGCCACCGAAGCACACGTTGGCGCATCGTTCGGGCAGGGCGATGCGGCCGATGAGGCGGCCATCGGGGTTGTAGATGTTGACGCCGTCCACTGAGGCGTCGCCCATGCCCCAGCCCATCCAGAGGTTGCCGTCGATGTCGCAGCGCATGCCATCCGGCGTGCCTGCGCCCACGTCGAACAGCTTGCGCTTGCGGGTGAGCCGGCGGCCGTTGTCGGTGACGTCGTAGGCGTAGAGGTTGCGCGGGGTCGAGCCGGATTCGACGAGATACAGGGTGGATTCGTCGGGCGAGAAGCACAGTCCGTTGGGGCGCACGACGTCGTCGACCACCACGGTCATCTCGCCCGTGGTGCCATCCACTCGATACACATTCATCGGCAATTCCTGCTGGGCGACATACCCCTCGTAGTTGCCCAGCAGTCCGAACGGCGGATCGGTGAACCAGACGGAGCCGTCGGATTTCACGACGACATCGTTCGGCGAATTGAGACGCTTGCCCTCGAAGCGGTCCGCGATCACGGTGATCGAACCGTCGTACTCCGTGCGGGTCACGCGGCGGCCGCTGTGCTCGCAGGTGACGAGCCGGCCCTGGCGATCCCGCGTGTTGCCGTTCGCGTGGCCTGACGGCTTGCGGTACACGCTGACGGCCCCGGTCTCCTCTTCCCACTTGAGAATGCGGTCGTTGGGGATGTCGCTCCACAGGAGATAGCGGCCGTCGCCGAACCACACGGGGCCTTCGTTCCAGCGGCAGCCATGCGCGATGCGTTCGACGGACGACTGCTTGATGCGGTACTTGTCAAAGCTGGCGTCCAGAATCTGGATCGCCGGGTCGGGGTAGCGCTGGCTCGGCTGCCAGGGCACGACGTTCGATTGCGGGGTCTCGTGGGTCGGGTCCATGGCACCAGCGGATCTTCGGTACGTGGCGTGGTCTCGTTGCGGTTACTTCCTTCGTCTCGCCCCAAGACCGACGACTGCCAATCCCGCCACCACCAGCCCCCACGTGCCCGGTTCCGGAATCGCCATCACCTCGAACTGTGACGCAGCGGGCAGGGGCAGGATGTCCTCGCCCACGGTCACGCCCGGATCGAAGGGCACGATGCCGATGGGCGCGGAATCCGCGATGCGGAAACGCATGCGGGCGAGCGGGGTGTCGGCGGCGAAGGTCTTGGTTTCCAGGAAGAACAGCGCACACGCGTCGGTGCCGTCTTCGCACAGGCCGATGCCGCCTTCCTTCAGCGCGGCCGTGGCCTGGAAGGTGTCGAGGTTCAGGATGCCGGCCACGTCGTCGATCTCGGGAACGATGTCGATCGAATCGATTCCGGTGCCGGCCCGGGCGTTGAGGATCAGTTCGACGAAGTCGCCGCGCTGGCCCTTGGTCTGGCCGCTGTAGAAGACCTCGGCCTGGGCGACCTGCGCGCCGAAGCTCGCGGTCAGGGCAAGGGCAGAGACGAGAAGCTTGCGAAAGCGGTTCATGGTCAGGTTCCTCGTGGTGCGGGCGCGTGGCCGCCGGCTGGTCCGTTCGCGGATCGGCAGGAAGCGTACGCCTGTCTTGGGTTTCGTGTCATGGGTTTCAGCGCATCTTCGCCGTGAGCCGTGCCAGGCTCTGCAGCAGCGTGGCGAGGCGCAGCTTGGACGAGGGGCGATCGTCGTCCGCGGTGTCGCTCTGGCCGGCCGGTGAACCGATCGCCGGAAGGTTCGCGCCCGTTCCCGGCGGATCGAGCTTCACGATCCGGTCGGCGCCGGGGATGGCGGGGAGCGGAACGCCGTGGAGGGCATCGATCAGGGCGTTGGCTGGCAACGTCCAGGCGGCGGCCGGGAGCCGCGGCTTCGGCGGTGCCGTCACCACGATGGACGTGTCCGTCGGATCTGCCCCGGCTTGCGGAGCGGGGTTCAGCGTGAGTCCGTCTTCGTTCAGGCTTGCCCACTCCAGATCCACCGCGTAGCTTCCGGGCGCGGTGCCGGGCTTCACGCGGAAGTCGACTTCCATCAGCGTGCCGGTGCCGCCCGACAGCGCCTGGATGGCGGCCGCATCGAGCACCAGCAAGCCGGGCGACTGCGGCGTGAGGAACCACTCGAAGCCGGAGGTGAGGGATCCGCGGCGGACCGCCTGGACTTCCAGCACGTCCGGATCGAAGCGCAGCTTGAGTTCCGCCGACTCCAGTCCTGCGGCCGTATCGAGGTTGACCGGGACGGTGACCGTTCCACCCGCCAGCGTGCTCCGGGTCGTGCCCAGAGACACGAGCGGATCCGGCCCGCTGCGGAACACCGCGGGCGGGGTTGCCGGCAGCGGCGGCAGTTGCGGCACGGGGATTCCCAGCACGCGGCGCTGGATCAGCAGCGCGTCGGCGGAGGCAAGCTGCCCGTTGCCGCTCACGTCGCCGATGAGCACCGGGTCGGCCAGCGGATAGGCGCTGAAGCCGGAGTCGAGCCGCACCACGTTGCGCTGGATGCGCTGGGCGTCCAGGGAGGAGTAGCGCGCGTTGCCCGTGGTGTCGCCGAGATACGCAACCACGTGCACGCCGTCGTCGGCCTGCGCGGCACCGCCGTCCACCGACACGTTGCGCAGATCGAGGCGTTCCTTGGCTGTGTAGGGCGCCGTCGCGGGCACGTCGCCCAGGAGGCGCACGATTTCCCGGTCGGCTCCGCTGACTGCCACGGCGAAGGCCACCTTCACCTTGGCGATGCCGGCCACGCTCAGGTCCACGGTCGCCGTGCCGCCGTCCGGGTCCTGCACGCCGGTGATCGTCAGCATGGACGGGTCGTAGTGCAGCTCGAACTCCGCCTGCGTGAAATTCCCCGCGCCGGTGATCCGCACGGGCACGCCGCCCGTGGTGCCGGAAACGTTGGCACCCTGCTCGGGACCGCGGACGAAGTCGGCGATGGAGATCCGGGCCGTCGGTGCCGCCACGGCGAAGGCGGTCTGATAGGCGTCTCCGGTCGTGCCGTCGAGATTGCCATCGAGGCTCACGCCTTCGAGATCCACTAGGGCGAGGGCGCCGCTTTCGATCCGCAGCGTGTAGTTGCCGGCCGTCAGCCCTGTTCCCGTCTTGACGAACGAGAAGCCCTTGCCGTCGGCGTCGAGGAACACGGACCCGCGCACCGTCGTCGAGCCCAGCCGCAGCAGCATGTCCGCCGCGCCGAAACCGCCGCCCGCTCCGTCGTACAGATTGAGCACGGACGGATCGAACTCGCGATTGAACCGGACCGAGTAGCCGGAGACGTCGGGTGTGAAGGCCGTCACGACGAGCGGTGCGTGCAGGACGGTGAAGGCGACATCCGTGCGGTCTGCATTCGCAGGGTTGGCGCTCTCGTTCACGCGCACGAAGTAGTTCGTGCCCGCCGGGAAGACGTCCGGGTCGATGGTCCAGTCGAAGTGGCCGTCGTTGGTCTCGCCGGTGGCGATGGCGGTGTAGGGGCCGCCCGCGCCGGTGGAAGACACGCTGATGTCCACCGGGCCGGCGAAGCCGCCGGTGCGCCAGCGCACGTCGAAGGTCTGGAGCTGGCGGATCGATTCGCCGCCGTTGGGTGCCATCACGATCACGAACTGCGCGGGGCTCAGCGAGGCCTGGGCCGTGTTGCCGTACGCCCCCACGTTGACAAAGCCGCCGTTGGGGGCGGGTTCCAGGGCGAAGGCATCGCCTTCGTCGCCCCGGTCGATGGCCGGGGACTGCTGGGCATCGGGGGTCAGGACGGCGGTGGCGGCGATGGGCCGGCCGGGAATGCCCGGCAGCGACAGCCCTTCCACGGGCGCGAGCGATCCGCCATGGAAGCTGCCGGTCTGGCTGCGGACGTGGAAGTCGTCGTCGCGTCCGTCGCTCACGCCGGCCGAGAAGCCCAGCACGCCGTCCGCGCCGTCTGCGTCCACGAACAGCGGACTGGCGAAGATGCTGTCGGTGTCGGTGCCGGACGCCGCGCGCCACTGGAAGAAGCTGCCGCGGTCGGCGCCGTTCCAGAAGCCCACGTTGCCGGTGCCGAACAGGCCGCGGAAGAACACGTTGTTGTCGGAGGCGAAGCCGGTCTGGGAATCGGCGGAGACGCGGATGCCGTAGCCGTTGTCTGCCCAGACGATGTTGTTGCGCAGGTTCGCCCCGGTGGACGCGTTCTCGATGCGCATCGCGTCGCCGGCCGGAACGTAGAGCGTGTTGTTCACGATCTCCGCGCCGGGGGCGCCGGACAGCACCAGGGCCGCGGTGTCGGTGTCGTAGACCAGGTTGTTGCGCGCGCGGCTGCCGGCGCCGTTCAACTGGACGCCTACACCGGCGGAGTACACCACGTTCTGGAGCACGTCGCTCGATTCGGCACGGATGCCCAGCGCCGCGTTGCCGTACACGCGGTTGCCTTGCAGCAGCGCGTCCTTCGCGTCCACGCCGATGGTGTTGCCGCGGATGAGGTTGGACATCGCCGTGGAACCCTGGCCCGCGACGAGTCCGATGGACACCAGGCCGGTCTGATCCGCAATGCTGTTGCCCGCGAAGACGACGTTGCCGGAGATCTGCGCGCCGAGGGTCACGTTGTTCCAGATCAGGTTCGCCGTGCCGGCGGCCAGCGACTTGTCTCCCACGGTGGCCACGCCGCCGGAGGCATTGTCGATGCGCATGCCGCGGGTGTTGCGGAAGCTGGCGTTGCCCTGGATGACGGACTCGCCGGAATCGCGAACGGACATGCCGTCCCCGGTGTTGTCGCGGGCGGTGTTCTTCAGCACCTCGTCGATCGGGCCGCGCAGCACGATGCCGCCGCCGCGGTTCTCGTAGGCCAGCGAGGAGGTCAGCGATCCGGCCGCACCTTCGATCGCGATACCGGCGCCGCCGTTGCCGTGGGACGTGAGATCGAAGAATGCGTTGCCCGCCGAGTTCGTTTCGAGACGGATGCCGTCCAGCGCGTGGCCGAACGTGATGAGGTCGTGCGCCGACAGGTCGTCGGAGCCGCCGTGCGCATACAGGCCGCGCTGCGCGTCGCGCAGGGTGAGGTGCGCCACCTCCACGCCGTCGGCGTCGTTCAGCTCGATCAGCGGGCGGGTGCGGTCACCGGGAATGGCCGGGAACAGTTCCGCCACGCGCAGGGCGCTGGTGGGTCCGGTGAGCAGGAATCCCTGATCCCGGCCGAGCCCCAGATCGGTGGTGCCGGAGACGGCCACCGGGTCGATCATAGAGTAGGCGCCCGTGTCGACGAAGATCGTGGCGCCGGGCCCGACGTCGTAAACGCGCAGCAGGTTGGTGGCGTAAGGCTTGGGTGCCGCGGCCGTCTTGCCGGTATTGCGGTTGTCGCCGATGCCCGCGGGCGTGTATTCGTCGTTGGCGTTGGAATGGTCGTCCACCCAGTACTGCGTGCCGTCCTCCGGCACGGTGAAGGGTTCCTGGCTGCGGTCCATGACCACCGGATTGGCAACCCACGAAATCTGGATGCGCAGGCCCTTGGTGCCGAACGGAACGCCGTTCGCCGAAGGCGTCCAGAGGAACTCCCCGTCGTCCGCGGTGGACGCGACGATCGTGGTGACGAACGCAGGGCCGTCGGCGGTGTCGCGGTACAGATCGATGCGCACGGGCGAACCCGCCGTGTTGTTGAAGCTTTCCCAGCGGATGGCCAGCGGCTTGTTGCGGATGGCATCCACGTAGAGATCCGGCGAGCGCAGGGCGATGTGCGGGACGCCGGTCGCAGGCGTCTGCATCGGCGAGGTGAAGCGCTGCGTGCCGAACATGGGGAAGAGTGCGTAGCCGTCGTCGTGCGGGTCGGTGAAGCGCGGGCGCGCCCACTCCGGATTGACGACCGTGGCGCCGACGGAGTGCAGATCGAAGCGGGCGATGTCGGCCTGCCAGTCCAGCACGTCGGTGAAGTCGCGCGTCCAGAAGCCGACCTTGCCGGTACCGGTGGCGTACAGGTTGTTGAAGTCGGAGAAGAAGCCCGACTGCGAGTCGTTGGCGACGAACAGGTCGTAACCGTCCTCCGTCCACAGCGTGTTGCGCAGCACCTCCACGTCGGAAGCGCCGTTGACGAGCCGCACGAGGGTGCCGGCGGGGGTCACCATCGTGTTGCCCTCGATGCGCACGTCCGACTGGCCGTCGATCAGCACGCCCATCTTGCTGCGGTAGATCTGGTTGCCCTGGATGCGGCTGCCGCTCGCGGCGTCGATGGCCGTGTCGTTCCCGCCGATGCGGTTGTTGCGGATCGTGCCGTCGAAGCGGAACACGCCGGTGCCGTTGTCCTCGATCAGGTTGCCGGCGTCCAGGCTCGCGCCGCCGAGGACACCGCTGCCCGCGACGCCGCGCTGGTTGCCGAAGATGTGCTGGCCCTGGGCCGAGGCGTCCACCAGTTGCAGACCCGTCACGTTGGACGAGATGTCGTTGGCGGTGCTGCCGACGATGAAGCCGAGCCCCTGCGTCTCGCCGCTCACGGTGGAGCGGATCCCGGTCACGTTGCCGAAGATGCGGTTGTCCGAGAGCCGGGCGCCCGCCGCGTAGCGCACACCCAGGGAGGCGCCGTGGATGTCGTTGTCTTCGATGGTGCCGTCGAACGCGCCGTCGATGGCGAGCCCGACGCCGGTCGCGGCGATGTCGTTGTGCGCGATGAGTCCGGAGGACGCCGTCGCGATGCGGATGCCTTCGGTCCCCTTGAAGCGGTTGTGCAGGACCTGCACCTTGGCGGCGCCGTTGATCACGACCCCCGCGTCGATGGCGTTGTCGACCAGCGCCGCGCCGTCCGCATCGGCGGTGAGGGTCACGGCGCCGGCCAGGTTCAGGCGCTGGAGCGTGGCCGTGGTGCGGACCTGCACTGCCCCGTTGATGACGGAGGTTCCGCCCTGGGCGCCGAGAATCGTGACGCCGGCGTCGGCCGCACTCACGGTGAAGCCCGCGTACAACCCGGGGGCGAGGACGATCACGTCACCTTCGCCGAGGGTCTGGGCGTCGAGGATTGCCTGCACGCCCGAGGCGGAGGTCGCGAGGAACACCTGGCCCGGAAGGTCCGTGACGGTCCGCAGATACGCCTGCGGCAAGCCGGAGGAATCGTCGGTCCAGCCCACGGTGGGCAGACCGTTCGCGCCCACAGCCAGATCCAGGGCCGAGAGCTTGCCGCCGGTGGCGCTGATGCCGCCGCCGCTGGCGTCGCCGGGCAGCGTTTCGACGAACCGCGTGCCGTTCCAGCGCTTCGCGTAGATGCGCGCGTCGGGATCGGCGTAGTCTGCGTCGTCGTGGTCCACCCAGGCCAGGAACATCTGCCCGCCGCCCGATTCCAGTTTCGGATCGAGAGACCGGCGGTTCGCGTTGCTGACCCCGTTGCCCACGGCGCCGTCGATGCCGGCGCTGACCCACTTGGAACCGTCGAAGGTCTTCACGTGGATCTGCTCGAAATCGTTCACGCGCTCGCGGTAGGCCACGTACAGCCGGCCGTCCAGCCAGGCCGCGTCGGGTTCGCGGCTTTCCGTGACCGTGTCGGACAGTCCCGTGCCGGCGGCCGAGCTTCCCAGGCCGACCCACGTCGCCCCCGAGCGAACCCGGGCGTAGATGTCGACAGTGTCGCCGAAGCCGCTGCTCCAGGTCACGGCGAGATTGGTTCCGTCCGTGGCGAGGTCGTACTCCGCCACGCCCGGCTGCCACTGCGTGATGCCCATGCCCGTCGCGGAGCCGGGCGTGACCTCCACCCACGAGGCGCCGTCGAACTGGCGTGCGTACACCGACGACACGACGCTTGTGTCGATCCACGAGACGACCAGACGGTTGCCGGCGATGACGATCTGCGCCTGGTCGGCGCGGGCCGTGTTGCTGATGCCGCCCGGCAGCAGGGAATTGCCCAGCGTGACCCAGGTGTCGGTCCCGGCGTCGAACTGCGCGCCCATGATGTCGGTGCCGTTGGCCGTGGCTTCGGTCCAGACCACGGTGACCCGGCCGTTGATGACCGCCAGCGCCGGACGGCGCGAATCGGTCAGGGAATCGCTGACGCCGCCGCCCGCGGCGGAACCGCCCAGCATCTGCCAGCCGGCCGAGGTCTGGCGGGCGACATAGATTTCGTAGTTGCCGTTGCGCGAATCCGCCCACGCGGCGTAGCGCGTGCCGGCGGCATCCACGGTCACGGCCGTGTCGAGCGCGGCCCCCACGCCACCGGACAGTCCGTTGTTCGTCGCCGAACCGGCGATCTCCGCCCACCAGCCGGAGTAGATCGCGCCGATGGGCAGCGTGTCGACCGCGGCCGGATCGTCGGTCGAAGCGAGGGGTACCGGGTTGGGCGTGACCGGCGCGAGCACGATCGTGGAAGGATCGTCGCCCGTGCCGGCAACTACGAGGTTGGAGGCGCCCAGCACATCGTTGATCTGGTCGTCGTCGCCTTCGCCGTACAGGACGTCGTTGCCGCCCTGGCCGTCGAGGCGGTCGCGTCCCGAGCCGGCCTCGTTCAGGCCGGTGCCGAAGTCGCCCCACAGGTAGTCCACCGCGTTGTCGTCGCCGGCGACGTTGTCGTCGCCGAAGAGCTGGTCGTTGTTCGCGCCGCCGACGAGCACGTCGGCACCGCTGCTGCCCTGGATGAAGTCGTCGCCCGCGCCGCCGTCGATGCTGTCGTTGCCGGCGCCGCCGACCAGGACGTCGTTGCCGGCGAAGCCGAAGATCGTGTCGCGGCCATCCCCGCCGAGGATGCCGTCGGCCCCTTCGTCGGATCCGCGGATCACGTCGTCGCCTGCACCGCCGTCGATGATGTTGAGGGTGCCGCCGCCGGCGTCGATCTCGTCGTCGCCCTCTTCGCCGAGGATCTGGTCGCCGCCGCGTCCGCCGTCGATGTCGTCGTGTCCGTCGCCGCCCTCGATGCGGTCGTTGCCCAGGCCGCCGCGCAGCTCGTCATCGCCCCGGCCTCCCCGGATCAGGTCGCCGTGGGCGCCGCCTTCGATGATGTCCGCACCGTCCCCTGCGAGGATGACGTCCGCGCCGCCCAGGCCGAACACGCGGTCGTTGCCCGGGCCGGCATCGATGAAGTCGCCGAAGTACACCGCGTCCAGCAGATCGGGGTCGTCGCTGCCGGCGTCGGACCCGAAGATCAGGTCGTCGCCGTCGGAGGTGAGGATGCGCGTCTGCGTGGCGTTGTTTTCGATGCGGACCTCGTCGTCGTCGCGCAGCGTCGTGATCGTGAGACGGTCCGCGAGGGTCGCGCCCCGCAGCACGATGCGCGAGCCCAGGCCGATGTCGGCGTTGCCGGCGTCGCCGTTGATGAAGATCTCCTGCGCCGCGAACATGGCGCTGCCCAGCCGCGTGTCGACGTCGTCGCCCACGTTCAGGGTGATGTTCGTCTCGTTGCTGAAGATGAGGCCGCCTTCCATGAGGATGAAGTCCTCGTCGGTGGCGGCCGTGTCCGTCACCGTGAGGCGGATCGGCCCGCCCGGCACGAACACGCTCTGCACGTTGAGCGAACTGTCGGTCTCGGTGATGTAGGCGCTGTTGTTGGCCCGGGCCACCAGTCGACCGGGACGGACGGTGGAGGAATCGATGTCCAGATCGTTGTCCGACTGCCCGATGGTCTGACCCTGCGCGGTCAGGAACTGGTTCACGCCGATCACGTCGGCGGCCGTGTCGTCGAAGTAGTCGAGGATGCTGCCGTCCAGGGCCAGCAGCGACACGTCGCCCGATTCGGAGCGGATGCGGTCCACGTTGAGGTCGGCGATCTCGACCAGCACGATGTCCAGTTCCGCGTCTGCCTTGACCGCGCCGATGCTGACGTTCGACGAGTTGATCTCCAGCGGATTCTCGAACGTGCCCACGTGGCCTTCCGGGGCGGAGAAGGTGAGGTTGATGCCCACGACGTCCGCCGTGGTCCCGCTGAACTCCTCTTCGTTGGGCGAATCGATGATGTCCGCGTGGCGGCCCGTGAGCACGACGTTGCGGCGCGTGGACTCGATGAGGCCGATGCGGAAATCGCCCAGTTCCTCGGTGACGGTGATGTTGCCGTTGGTCCTGATGTCGATGTTGCCCAGCCCGACGGGATTGGTGTCGCCCAGGTCGGTCCACGCCAGGAAGTTGATGAAAGGCAGCCCTGCCGGTTCGGGGTATAGGCCCACCACGTCGATGTTCGCGCCGCTGATGATGCGGCGGTCCGCGTCCAGCGCTTCGCCGACCACGTAGCGGACCTCCACCATGCCCGTGCCTGCGCCCCACACGCCGCGCGGGAAGACCGTCGGCACGCTGCCGGGGGAGGTCGTGAAGTGGTCCGTGACCGTCGTGGTCCGGTTGGGCGCGCTCGTGGCGCCCACCGGCGTGGCGAACAGGTTGACGATGCCCGCGGGCTCGAAGACCTCGACCCGGTACGGTCCGGGCACCACGGTCGGCTGCGAGAGGCCGTTCAGCAGTTCCAGGTTCACGTCGGTCGAGCGCAAGTTGCCCGACTTGATGCGCTCCACGTCCACGTTGAAGCCGGTCGTCGGTTCGGCGCCCGTCAGCGCCCGGCGCAGCAGACCGCGCAGTTCCATGAAGTTGCGCTGGCCGGCGTCGGAGGTGCGATACCGGTCGGCGCCCGTCGGGCCGTCGTTGCTCTCGACGATCTCCAGCCGCAGCCGCTGCGAATCGCTCCTTCCCACGTGGCCCAGCACGGCGTTGATGCGGAAGCTGTCCGTGCGGATGAGTCCGGGGGGCGGCGGGAACTCCCCGCTGCCTGGCAGGCTGGACAGGATGTCGCCGCGGGCGTTGAAGACGTTCGTCATGCCGATCGGGTTGTTGACCACGCCGAAGAACGTGATGTCGGGCGAGGTTCCGTTGGTCTCGATCGTGTTGCTGATGGTGATGGGCGTCGGCTTGAAGTCGTGGTTGACGTCGAATTCGAAGGCGTTGACCCGGTCGACCTCGATGATCACTTCGTCCTGGGCGGACACGAGGAAGGTGTTCACCACCTCGATGTCCTGGATGTTCATGTCCAGGGCCGACTGGTTGAGGATGTCCACCTTCTGGTAGGTCTCGCGGAACGTGAACAGCGGGCCGTTGGCGAGCGCCGTCTCGATCGTGCCGTTCGTGGACGCGTCGTTCGCCCGGAACAGCGCCTGACCGCGGTCGTTGTCGTTGATGATGGGGTCGACGAAGAAGTTGCCGTTGGCGTCCGGGTCCACGAAGCTGCCGATGGCGCTGCCCACGCCGGCCACGCTCACGTTGATCGCCTTCACGATGCGGCCGTCCGGGCCCACGATCAGGTTGGGGCTGGGGCCGGACAGCAGCACCACGTTGGAGTCCCAGTCGATGTCCCGCGTGCCGTCCTCGGCGTCGATCTCGACGAAGAGCGCCAGGCGGTCGAAGCCTGCGGGCTGCTGGAGCGGCGTGACATCGGCGGGAGGTACACCGGCCACGGGGAAGAGTCGCGGACCGGCGGAGACGGTCGCACCGGGATCGGCGTCGACGAGAGTCTGGGGCGAGTAGGTGGCTTCATCGTCTGCACTGGAGCCACCGAGGCCGACGAAGGCCGCACTGATGTCCTGGTCGATGTCCGAGTTGTCGAGGCGGGCCCGCAGGTCGACCCCTTCGAATCCGGTGACCCGCGCGCCTCCCCGCACCGCCGTGGTCGCGTGGGGGTTGACCTGGCCTGTCGACTCCGCGCCGGCGTCGCCGAAGAGCCCGCCGGCGGAGGCGTCGGAGTCGTACGTGAACTGCAGGTGCGACCACTGCGAACGCATCGCGACGCTGCGCGCCTCGACATCCGCATTGCTGCCTGCCACGGCCTGCGTCTCGTCGATGAGTCCGCCACGCGAAGCGGCGTTCACGTCTGCCACGAAGCCGCCCGCATCGCTGTTCGACGTGATCTTCGAGTCGAACGACGATTCCGCCACCACGCTCAGGTGACCTGCTGCGCGGACCACCACGCCACTGCCGTCGATGTTGCCGCCGTCGTTGGTGCCGATGAACGCGCGGTTGTTGTGCGAGTGGTCACCACGCGCACTGGAGTCGCCCACCGCGATGAAGCCGCCACCGCCGTTGCTGGCGAGGGAGGAGGTGTTGAGCGACGAGGACGAGAAGACCGACACGTTGCCGCCGGCTTCCAGCAGGGCAGGGGCGATGTACGCCTGCACGTTCTGCGTGACCTGCAGGTTCGAATCGGGATGACCCACGGCGATGAAGCCGCCGCCACCGCCGCGGGCGGACGACGCGCTCTTGCCGTCGCCGGCCGGAGGCGAAAGTTCGCGCAGCGACACGCCGCCGGGTCCCAGCAGCAGGTGGTTCGCGCCGGGAGCGGAGGTCAGGTCGAACCGCAGCGAGTGCGTGCCGGTGCCGGGTGTCAGATCCACGCCGGGCCGGGAGAAGCGGTGCACGCCGACCCGGCCGCTGCCGTCGAGATTGGTGATCGGTGAGCCGTTGAAAGCCGTCGCGAGCTGGAACGAATCGCCGGAGACGTTGCGGGCGTAGTAGGTGACACCGTCCTGCAGGCCGCCCACGGATTCGCGGACGAGCTGGTGCCGCTGCTGGTTCGCCGGGGAGCTCTTGTCCGGAGAGAGCGCGATGGGGGTGACCGGCACGTCGTCGTCGCCGTCGTCGGGGTCGGCGGCGTCCCGGGTCGCGGCGAGCTGGATGTGATTCGCGTCGATCACGATGACGAAGTACGCAGTGCCGGAGGTGAGCCCCCCGATGGCCGTGCCGTCGGGCTCGACCCGGTAGATCACGCGGTTGCCCGTGCCGAAGCCGTGCGACGCGATGTAGAACTGGTTGTTGTCCGTCGGGGTGCCCACCCCGCCCACCACGTTCAGGTCCACCTGCTCGCTCGTGAACTCGCCCGCGGGGGCCGCCTGATAGGTGATGCGCTGGTTCTCGCTGAAGCCGCTGCCCGCCACGGTGATGCGGTCGGTGGCGGAATTCACGGCCAGCGACGGCAGGAACAGGTCGTCGGCGAAGGCGCCCGCGGCCAGTGCCTCGTTGCGGGTCGTGTAGAGCTTGACGGTGTAGTCGTCGAGCTTGCGGACGAAATAGGTGCCCGCACCATTGAGATCGGTGCTGATCGACACGCCATCCTGCGTGTACTTGACGGCGTCACCGGTGAGGAACCCGTGCGCGACGGCAAAGCGCAGGCGGTCCCTCGCATCGTCCACGCCGGCCACTGAAGCCAGCGGATTGCCGGTGTTCGCGGCTCCCGCGCCGAACACCGCGCCGAGCTGCAGCGTGTCCTCGCCCGTGGCGATCACGCTGTATTCGCGCGAGCTCGAGAGCGTCCCGCCGTCGGCGGTGGCGATGGCCGGGTTGCCGTTCGGGTCGTAGGTCACGCGGTCGCCGTTGGACAACCCGTGGGAGGTGAACGTGATCGAGTCCGCGCTGACCGTCTGCGCGTCCGGATCGAACGTGTCGTCCAGCGCGGCGGCCGGCTGGCTGCGGGCCAGCGCCTCCACGGTGACGGAACCGGCCGCGTCGATGGTCGTGCCGCGGTCGATGTACGCGTTGACCGTCGGGGTCACCGTCGAGTCGCTGTTGGCGGCACCCACTTCCACGAAGCCGCCGCCGGAGGCGCTGGCGATCGCGTCGCCCTCGGCGCGGACCGACTCCGCGTGGAGCGTCACGCTGCCGCCGACGTTCTGCATGACCACGTTGTTGTCGATCACCGCCTCGACCGTGGGCGTCACGGTGGCGGTGGACTGCGTGCCCTGCACGGCGGCGAATCCGCCCGATCCTGTGGCCGCGTCGGCCCGGGCCGTGTTGGCGGCGAGGCTGCGCAACTGGAAGTTGCCGGCCTGGAGAATCCGCGCGCCGGCATTCACGTAGGCCGTGGTGCCGCCGGTCAGGGTGACCGTGGCGTCGAGCTGGCCATCGGCGAAGCCGCCACCGGCGCCGACGTCGCCTTCTGCCTCCGCACGGTTGGTCGCCGTCGCGTTGGCGGTGACGTTGCCCGTGGCCGTGACGCTCGATCCGGAGCCGAAATAGACCTGCGTGTCGCCACGCGTCTCGGCCGTGGGGTCTGCGCCGGCTCCCGCTCCGAGGCCGACCGAGACGATGTTCGCATTCGTGTCGCTCGTCCGCACGGCGGTGGCCGTCAGGGCGAGCGCCGCGCTGGTGACGGCCGCGTCGACGAACGCGCGCACGTTGTCGCGCACCCGGGCGGTCGGCGTGACGTCGCCGATGGTGACGAGGCCGATGGACACCGTATCGACATCGGCGTCCGCACGGGACGAGTGGAAACTGCTGAGGGAGATGTTGCCTGCGTTGACGGTGGCCCCTCCCGCGAGGAAGGCCTCGACCGTCTGTTCGGAGATGGCCGTGGGCGTGAGCGCTGGGGCATCGACCAGGGCCACGCCCACGGAGGACAGGGCCGCGGTGGCGCTGCTGCCCAGCGAACGCGCGGTGAAGGACAGGCTGCCGGTCGCGTCCACGCGCGCGTTGGCACCCACGAAGGAGCGGGTGCTGCTGTTGACCGTGGCGCGGGCATCCAGATCCACGACGTCGACGAGACCGATGTCGACGCTGAAGCTGCTGGCGTCGGCCGCGCTGGTGGATTCCGCCGTGAAGCCGATGCCGCCGCCGGTGAAGTCGAGGTCAGCTCCGTCCGCGATGTAGGCCGACGTCTGGTGGTTCACCTCGACCGGCGTGGTACCGCCTCCGGCGTTCACCAGGCCCACGTCGAGCGAGAACGCGGAGCTGCTCGCCGTGTTGTTGGGCGAGCGCGCCGAGACGCTGGTCGAGCCCGCGTTGATGGCGAACCGGCCGCCCAGATAGGACTGCGTCTTGCCCCCGGCGACGATGTCCGGCCGCACGGAGTCGCCGTTCACCAGGCCGAAGGACAGCGAGATCGCGTCCAGGCTTACCGTGTTGCCGGTGCCAGACTGGTGGGCATTCAGCGTCAGTGCGCCGCTCACGTTGATGCTGCCCACCGCGCCGGTGGAGGCGGCTCCTGCACGCGGGCCGATGTAGGTCTCGACCACGTGCGTGTTGTGCAGTGTGGGGCGGATGGTGCTGAAGCTCACGGCCGCAAGCGTGACGATCGTGGAATTGCTGTCGACCGTGTTCTCGGCGGCCGCGTCGAGCGCGAGGCTGCTTGCCTCGACCACCGCCCCTTCCTCGACGAAGGCACGGGTGACACCGGCGGTCTCCTGCACGGGCTTGAAGGTGTTCACGCCCACGAACGAGACACCGAACTCGAACCGGTCGAGATCGGCCGTGTTGTCCTGCGAGGCAGTGAGCGAGATGCCGCCGCCGTTCACGTCGAAGTCGGCATTTCGCGAGACGAAGGCCTCGGCCGCGTGGTCGGTCTTCACCTCCGTGCGGACCTCGGTCACGTCCACCAGCCCCAGCTTGATGGGCACCGTGGTGGAGCCGGCCTGATTGGTGGCGACGGCTTCTCCCGTCACGCCCGTGGTGCTCACGGCATAGGCGCCGCCCACGTGGGTGCGGGTGGAGCCGCCCGTCGTGATCACGGGCTTGACCAGATCGACGCTCACGCCGCTCATCTGGATGTTCACGTCGTCGATCGAGGCGTCGTTCGTCGACCGGGCATCGAGGTCCAGGCCACCGCCCAGCTTGATCGTCCCGGAGACGTCCTTGGCCGGCTCGACCCCCGCGGCGGGCCCGACGTAGGCGGCGGTCCGGTGATCCGTCTTCGCCGTGGGGCTCGCCTCGTTGAGGGAGAAGAGCGAGGCCCCGAACTGGAAGCGCAGCACCCGCGCGTCGTTGTCCGAATCCGCGGTGGCGGCGAGACCGCCGGTGGCAGTGATCGTGCCGCCCTCGTCGACGAACGACCGGGTCGTTCCCCCGGCGGTCGCCGTGGACGTCACGAAATTGAGGTCGACGGCACCAAGATCGAGCGGGGAGATCTGGTCGATCACGGCGTTGTTCGACGAGTCCGCGTCCAGCGTGATGCTGCCGCCGGTCACGTCCAGCATGGCGTTCGGACCGAGGAAGGTTTCGGTCGTGTGGCTCGTCCCCACCGTGCGCTCGTTCAGGTCGATGTCGACCAGGTTCAGCTCGAAGGCGACTGCTTCGGCGCGCGCGCTGTTGGTCGAGTTGGCGGTGGCCCGCACGTCCGAGGCGAAGATGTCGAAGTTGCCGCCGAGGTGCGCCCGGGTCGCGCCGCCGGCATCCGCCACGGGCTTCAGCTTCTCCACCGTCACCGCGCTCATGTCCACGTTGACCTGGGGCACGGTCGCCGTGTTGGCGGACTTCGCCTGCAGGTTCATGCCGCCGCTGCCGACGCGCAGTGTCCCGGTGAGCGTGTTGTCGGGCTGCACGCCGCTGTCGGGCCCGACGAAGGCCTCGACCTTGTGGTCCGTGCGGGCGGTGACCTCGGCGATCTGCACGTTGACCGCGCTGGCGCCGCCGTACTCGGCTCCCGCGACGGCATCGCTGTCGGCGTCGGCGATGCTCGTGAACGAACCCACGTTCATGGACGCGCCCTGGTCGATGTGGACGCGGGTCTGGCCTTCGACGAGGGCCGTGGAGGCGGTGTCCGCCACGTTCACGAGCGTGAGGCCGGCGGAAAGGTTGTTGGCGACCGCGTTGTTGGACGACGTGGCCGTGAGGCTGAACGCGTTCGCCGTCGTGACGTCGGCACCCTGCGCCAGATAGGCCTCGTTGGTGCCGCGGATGGTCGCGCGGGCATCCGTGTCCGCCGGCGTGCCGATCGGGATCGGCAGCACGTCCGGCAGGAAATCGAGGACGCCGGAGAGGCCCACGCCGTTCAACGTGAGCAGGTTGATGGCGAAAATGTTCGTGGTCGCCGAGGCGGTCTTGTTGGCCGTGGAGGACACGGATCCGCTGCGGGCATTGACGCGGCCGGCGACCCGGGCGCGCGTGTTCGATTCGGCACGTGCCAGCGTGGCCTGGGCACCGATGGTGAGCACGCCGGCACCCACGTCGACGATGTTCGGGTCGGACGTGTCGTTGGAGGTGGCGCTCACGTTGACGCTGCCGTTGCCGAGGATGTCGATGTCGGCATCGGTACCGATGAACGCCTCGGTGTTGCCGCGGGCCTCTTCGGCCTCGAATCCCACCTCGCCGGACTGGATGGAGATGCCGAAGAAGTTGGTGTCCGCGCTGCCCGTGCGCGTGGCGGTCGCCACGACGTCGAGCTGGCTCGCGGTGATGCTGCCGTTGGCTTCGGCGAAGGCGCTGTGGCCGGCGAGCGTCTCGGAAATCATCACTCCGGCGGCGGCGAACGCCGAGGCCGACAGGCCGCCGGAACTCGCGGTCAGCGTCGGATCCGCGGTGGCGCGGATGGAGACGGGCCCGCCCGAAACCTTCGCCTTGCCCGTGATCGCGGCGTTGGCCTTCCCGCCGGACTCGGCGATGGATACCGCGCCGCTCGCGGATGCAAAGGCGCTCACGCTGAAGCCGGTGGCCGTGGCCCCCGCAGAAGGGGAGAGGGTGGCGTGCACGCTCACGGAGGTCTCGGTTGCCACCTCCGTGTCCTCGCCCGTGATGATGGATTCCACCGTGTTGACGACCTTGGTGGAGGCGAACGACAGGCCGGCACCGACGATGGCGCCGGCGCCCACGCCGCCCGCGTCGGCGTCGAAGGACGAGTCGTCCAGTGAAACCACCAGCACCGCGCCGCCGGAGGTCACGGTGGCGTCATCGTCGATGAAGGCGCGCGTCGTGTCGGTGATTTCGTTCATCGACGCCGTGCCCACGCCGCCGATGGCGCCCGCGAGCGAGAAACCGATGCCCAGGGCGTCCACGTCGTGGCTCGAGACGGCGAGGATGTCGACGTTGCCGCCCGTGGTTTCCACGGTGGCCGCGCCGATGCCGGCCTCCACTTTCGTGGTCATGGTGTTGCGCGACAGCGTCGCCCCGGCGCCGGCGTTCAGGCTCACCGCCAGACCGCCCCCGTCCGCATCCAGCAGGGAGTCGTCCCGCGCGCGCAGACGCACCACGGGAGCCTCGATGAGGCCGCCGTTGCGAATCGTGGCGGTGGTGCTGGTCGAATCCGTGTTGTCGCTGACGGTGCCGTAGCCGCCCACCAGACCGCTGATGCTGAAGGCCAGGGCCGAGGCGTCGACGTCGTTCGACGAGTCCGCATTCAGTTCGAGGAATCCTTCGGCGACAGTCACGTCCGCCTCGTCGCTGTAGGCTTCGACCGTATTCGCGAGCTTGTTCACTGCGAACGACGCGCCCACGCCCGCGCCCAGACTCACTGCCAGGCCGCCGCTGTTCGCCTGCAGCGTGCTCGAATCGCTGGCCGTGACGTTCACGCTGCCTGCGGACTCGACGACCGCGTCCTTGCGCAGGGAGGCACCGGTGAGCGTGGCGATGTCGTTGTAGGTCAGCGTGCCCACGCCGGCCACGAGGCCGGCGAGCGACGCGCCCAGCGCCAGGGCGTCGAGTTCGTTCCCGGACGAGGCCGTGACCGAGACGCTCCCGCCTGCCGTGGTGACTTCGGCGTCGCCGATGTAGGCCTCCACCGTGTTGTGCAGGACGTTGGCGCCCACGGCGCCGCCTGCGGCGACGAGACCGCTCGCCGCCAGTGTTCCCGTGTCCGTGCTCAACGTCGACGTGTCGGTGGCCGAGACCGTCACGCTGTTCGCCCCGATCGTCCCGCCACCGATGGCCGCGCGGGTGGTGTTCTGGATCACGTTGGCCTCGACCGAGCCGCCGATGGCGACCAGGCCGGCCGCTGCCAGCCCCAGGGCCTCCGGCGCATACTCGTTGCCCGTCGAGGCGATGACGTTGAGGTCCCCGTCCGTGTTGACCGAACCGTCGACCCGGGCCAGGGCTTCGCTGTTGGTGTAGTTGAACGCGGCGCCGATCGAGGCCGCGAAGACGAGGCTCGCCGAGCCGCCGATGCCCAGACTGTCGAACTCGTGATTGGTGCTCGCCCGGACTTCAACGCCATCGGGCGCGTTGACCACGGCCCCCTTGCCGATGGAGGCCTCGTTGATGTCGCCTTCCAGCGTGATGGCACCCGCGCCCGCCGCGCCTGCCGCCGCCAGGCCCGCGATGGCCGCCTCGCCGGCCGTGGCCTCCGAGCGCACGCGGTTGCTGTCCAGGAATCCGAGATCGGTGCGGACCACGTTGGCGAGCAGGTCCAGCTGCCCGTCGACGGTCACGATGGCGTCCTCGCCCACGCGGACCGCCGTGTAATTGCGCATGGCGTTGACGGCGAGCGATCCGGCCACGTTTCCGCCCAGGGCCAGCGCACCGCTGGCGGCGTTGGCGTCGTAGTCGAAGGCCACGCCCTCCTGGCCCAAAGCCAGGAGCGACAGCGTGCTGGCGGTGACCGTGGCCGCCTTGCCGATCTCCGCAATGTGGCGGCCTTCGGAATAGCCCCCGGCGAGCGCTGCCCCGACCGCGGCGGGACCGTCGATGGCGGTTGCGTCGGCATCGGCATCCGCGTTGAAGTTCATGTTCGCGACGACGCTGACGGCATTCGCCTCGATCGTGGCGCCCGAGCCGATGGAGGCTTCGCTGACCGGCCGCGCGGCGCTCACGGCGATGGCAGCGGCCGCGCCCATGCGGATGTCGGGCAGGTTGTCCTCGTCGACCGAGTCGAGCTGCACGCGTTCGAAGCGATGCTGGGTGCCCGCGGCCACCGACGCGTCCAGCTGGACCGAATCCGACAGGTCCAGGGTATTCAGCAGAATCGCCGTGTTCCCGTCCAGCGTGAACACGTAGTACGCGGCGTCGTCCACCAGGCCGCCGATGCTCTGGCCGCCGCCGTTGTGGTAGACGACAGTGTCGAAGGGACGCGCCAGCGCACCGAAGGCGATGGCACCGCCCGTGACCGCCGTGGCCGGATCCACGACATACGTGGCTTCGAGGAAATGCCGCCCCAGCGGGTTCGTGGACGGCGCGATGTCGATGGCGTTGGCGTTCGCGAGAGCGTCCGCCCGGTTGGCGTGAAGCGACAGGCCCACGCGGTTGCCGTCGTCGTCCTGCACCTCGTGCACGAAGTAGAGATTTCCATCCGCAAGCCCGCCGATCGCGGTGCCGCCGCGCACGCGGTAGATGACGGAGTCGCCGTTGGCCAGGGCGGGGCCTGGATATCGAGGCGGTTGTCCGCGTCGTTCACGTGCAGGATCGGATCGAACCCCGCCCCGCGCGAATGATGGGCCGTGCCCACACGCACGATGCGGTGCGCCACGCCGGATGCGGCGGCGGCATCGATGTCGATGGCGCCGGTGTCCTCGAGCGCCTCGCGGCGCGACTCGAACAGGCGGATGCGGATGTTCGCGGGGTCGGAGTCGTCGACGTTCACGTAGTAGAGCCGGCCGTCGGCCAGGCTGCCCACGCTGTCGCCGCCGCCGTTGAAGTACTTGACCATGTCGCCGTCGACCATCCCGGCGAGGGGACCCACGTTGATCGTGTCCGCGTCGCTGTCCACGGCGGCGGCCGGATCGAAGGTGCGTTCCGCCACGAGCGTGTGCCGGTCTTCCGGCACCGCGATGGGCGCGAGATCGATGGCGCCGGTTCCCGCCAGTGCCGCGGCGCGTGTGGCGTGCAGGCGCAGGGTCTGGCCATCGAGACCGCTCACGCTGACGAAGTAGGTCGCGCCGTCCACCAGGTCGCCCACGTCCGTGTCGTCCTGGTTGTTGTGGTAGACCACGGCGTCGCCGGTATCCAGTTCGTGGAAGTCGGTCAGCGTGATCGTGTCGGCCGCCCCGTCCACGCCGGTGCCCGCATCGAACGAGACTTCCTGGATCGGACGCGGGTCCACGAAGGGGAACAGGATGTCGTCCACGCCGGCGATTGCGGCGAGACGCCGCAGCTGGCGATCGGTCTCCTGGTCGAGGTGAGTCCGCCGAAGACGCCGCCGCTCTGGGCGGCGCTGGCGTCGTTGTTGGCCAGCGAGTCCGTGTCCGCGTTCACGTCCACGTTGTCGCCCACGATCATGTTGGCGCCGCCGTCGGCGATGGCGCCGCCCAAGGGGCCGCCGGCCGCGACCGCCGCGCCGACCCCCACGTCGTCGCCGCCGGCCTCGGCATCGGCGAGCGTGTTGGCGACGGCGGAGTGAGTGGCGTGGACGACGAGGTCGCCCGCGATGGTGCTCTGGTCGGTGCCGGGGCGGATGCGCGCCACGGTGTCGTTCCAGGTTCCGGTGAGCGCGACGGCGGCGGGGAAGCTGCCGGCGCTCTCCGTGCCTGCCCGGGCCGTGGTGTTGGACGTGTAGTTGCCGGTGGCGGTGATGCGCACGTCGTCGGCATTGGCGATCAGCGCATCGCCGATCTCCGCGATGGCGCTGTGCTTGATGGCATTGACCGCCAGGGAAGGGCCGACGCCGATGGTCGCCCCGAAGGGCACGGACGAGGCGTTGGCGTTGTAGAGGCCTTGGTAGGTCGTGCTGACGGAAACGTCGTTGCCTTCGTCGAGCGTGAGCACGGCCCCGTCGAGGATGCGGGCGACGTGCTGGCCGCCGCCTGTCTCGGTACCGTCCAGGATGTCGCGGGGGTCGCCCGACAGGTTGAGAGCGAAGGCACCCGCCACGCCCACGTCGCCGGCGCCCGCGCCGGAACGTGCCACCGCATCGAAGCGGTGAATGCCGTCGCCGCCCACGCCCGTGTGCAGCGTGATGGACGGCGCGGTGACGGTGCCGCCGATGGCGTTCTCCACGCGCTGCGCGTCCAGGTTGATGGCGACGGCCACGCCGACCCCGGTGGCCGAGTCCACGGTCTGCGCATCCGCCGTGGCGCTCACGTCCATGTTGCCGGTGGCCGAGACGATAGGCGTGCTGGCGGTCGTGAGTTCGCCGCCGTCCGACAGTTCAGCCGAGACGTACCCGTAGTCCAGGTTGACGGCCAGGGCGGCGGAAGCGCCGATCGGCCCGTCAGCCGTCTCTGCGCTCGCGCGCTGCAGGACGCGGATGACGTCTTCCGGTATCTCGCCCAAGCCGGCCAGCGCGAGCAGCCCTTCGAGCTGCGCTTCCAGCTTCTCCGTGACGATGTCGCCCGCCGGGTCGTTCTCCGCGCCGCTCTGGCCGGAGGTCGCGAGTGCCGTGAGGGGTGAATTATTGGTCGCGAGGATCGACACCGTGCCCGTGGGCACTTCGATGCGCATGCCGCTCGCGGCCTGGGCGCCTCCGACGACATAGCCCAGGGCGGCCGCACCGCCGAGGCTCGCGGTGCCGCCGACGCCGCTGTCCGTATCGGCGGTGTGGGTCGTCGCTGCCGTGTGCGCGGCCTGCACCCGGAGATTGCCGCTGATCGCCGACAGGCCGGTTGTGTTCGCCGTGCGCGCCACGGTGTTCATGTCGGCGTAGTTCGCGGCTGCGGCAGCCGGGACATTGACCGCGTTGGTCGCGCCGGCGGTGGCATCCGCCGTGAGCGTGTAGTCGCCGGTGGCCAGCACGTCGATGTCGCTGCGCGTACCGTCGCCCGTGGCCGTGCCGGTGATCGTGGCGTCCTGGATCTCGGCCAGTACCTGCAGCGTGATGGCGTTGGCGGACGCGGACGGGCCGATGCCCACGTCGGCCGTGGCCTGGGGGGTGGCCTGCGTGGTGGCCTCGTATCGTCCCTCGAAGTCCGCCCGCACGAGCAGGTCGCCGCCGCCCAGCAGCACGAGATCGGCGCCGCTCTGGATGATCGCGCCGTGTTGGCCGCCCGAGGGGGCGGGAATCGGCGGCAGCGTCGGCAGCGTGATCGGGGGGATCGCGAGCGGCGGCAGAGGGGCGGGCAGGGCAGGCAATGCCGGAAGGGCGGGGAGCGCCGGGATGGGAATGGCCAGCGGACCGATCGGCAGCAGCGGCGCGCTGTAGTTGACGGCGAACGCGCCGGCCACGCCGAGGTCCGAACCGCCGCCGCCACCGGAGATCGCGTTGGCTGTGAAGTCCGCCACGCCGTCGCCACCCAGCAGGGCTTCCACGGATATGGAGGGCGCCGTGACGTCGCCGCCGATGAAGGCCTGGTTGTTCTGGCCCATCGCGTTGGCGGCCAGGGACAGACCGATGGCGGTCGTCGAATCGACCGCCTCGCCCGTGGCGAAGGCGTCGGCATCGCTGTCCATCGTCGAGGTGACGGACACGTCGCCGTCTGCCACGATCTGCGCGCCGGTCGTGATGCCGGCCAGCGCGGTGTTGAAGTCCAGGTTGAGCGCGGCGGCCGCAGCGGCGCCCAGCGTGCCGTCGGTGGTGCGGAGCCGGTTGTCCGAGATGATCTCCCGGATGACCTTGGGCAGGCGCGGCTGGAACGTGTGCGGCACGTCGGAATCCGAGGCCGGCGCCAGATCGATGGCATTCACGCCGCCCTCGGCGTTCTCCTGGGAGGTGTAGAGCCGCACCGTGTTCTCGTCCACCACGCGGACGTAGTAGATCGAGCCGTCGGCGAGACCGCCGATGTTCTCGTCGTCGCTGCCGTTGGAATAGATGACGGAGTCGCCGGTCGCGAGGCCGTGGTCCGTGAGGGTCAAGGTGTCGGTGCCACCGTTCACGCCGGTCACCGGATCGGCCGTGAGTGCGGAACGCAGCAGCTGGTAAGCCTGTTCGAGGATGATGTCCATCCGCACGACCACCTCGATCTCGTCCGACTCCACGCCTTGGCTGCTGGCGATGGCATCGGCGTCCATGGTGGTCTGCGTGGTGGCCGCGATGATCACCGGTCCTGCGGCGTCGAGCCGGTTGCCGGCAGTGGCCTGCGCGCCCCCCTGCATCACGCCCAGCGCGATGGCCGCGCCCGCGCCGATCTCCGGGGCGGTTGCGTCGGCATTCGCGTGATGCGTGGCCGTGGCGCGGTGATCGGCCGTGACGGTGAACCCGCCGGTGATCGTCGTGGTCGTCGTGCTGTTGGTGACGTTCGCCGTGGTGGAGTTGTCGCTGATCAGGACCGCCACGGCCGCACCCGC